>CAZAZI010000006.1:0-21172 GCA_964489575.1 uncultured Oscillospiraceae bacterium
AGTCCGCCTCTACGGCCATCACGTCGTTTTCGTCATATTGGGGGGCGAAGCGGCCGTCCGCATCGAACACGGCTGTGCAGCGCTTGAACTCTACGCCCGTTACGTTGCCATTCCCTAGTAGCAGGCGCTTGGGGCCGAAGCCGTTATGGATGGCGATGTCCTCGCTTTCAGCCAGGGCGATCTCCTCGGCCAGGGCGGGCATTTCATGCCGCTGTTCAAGGCAATACATAGCCACGTCTCCGCCGCCGCTGCGCACGGCGGAGCGGGCCACATCGATGGCCACGTTGCCGCCGCCGATGACTACGACCTTGCCGGATACGTGCTTCTTGCCTTTATCGAGGTTCACCCGGCGCAGGAACTCCACGCCGGAAAGCACACCTTCGGCATCCTCGCCTTCAAGGCCCAGGCTGCGGCCCTGCTGCGCGCCGATGGCCAGGTAGAAAGCCTTGTAACCCTGGGCGCGCAGCGTGTCCAGGGCGATATCCCTACCGACCTCCACGCCGGTTTGGAATTTCACGCCCAGCTCGCGCAGGATATCGATCTCCGCGTCGACAACGGCCTTTTCCAGCACAAAGGAGGGAATGCCCAATGTCAGCATGCCGCCCAGGCGCGCTTGCTTTTCGAACACGGTAACGTCGTAGCCATCCAAGGCCAGGTAATAGGCGCAGGAGAGGCCCGCCGGGCCCGCGCCCACCACGGCGATCTTGATATCGCTGAAATCATGCCGCTTTTGGGGCAGGAAACGGGTCTCTTTCTTGAGATCCTGCTCGGCGATGAATTTTTTGATCTCGTCGATGGCGATGGGCTCATCCACATCGCCGCGGGTGCAGGCATCCTCGCAGCGGCGGTTGCAGACGCGGCCACAAACGGCGGGGAAGGGGTTTTCCATTTTGATAAGCCGCAGGGCCTCGGTATATTTGCCTTGCGCGGCCAGCTTGATGTAGCCCTGCACGGCGATGTGGGCGGGGCAGCTGGTTTTGCAGGGAGAGGTGCCGGTATCCACCACCTCCTGGCGGTTGAGGCGGTAATCCGCATTCCAGTCTTTTTCCGTCCACTCGTTGTTGCGCGGGGTATAGGTGGTGGTGATGTCATCCGTTACGGGGCGGCGTGAGCAAAGCTTTTGCCCCAGGCGCAGGGCGTTGACGGGGCAATTCTCCACGCATTGGCCGCAGGCCACGCACTTTTCTTTATCCACGCGGGAAACGTAGTTGGAGCGGAGCATATCCGTATTTTTATACATGCTGCCCGTGCGCAGGGAAAGGCAGGAGCAGCCGCAGCAATTGCAGATGGCGTGGGTTTTGCCCGAGCCGTCGATGTTGGGGATCTGGTGCATGAGGCCGTTTTCCTCTGCCCGTTTGATGATCTCAAAGGCTTCCTCGCGGGTGATGGCTCTGCCCCGGCCCGTGCGGATGTAGTATTCCGCCGCGTGGCCCATCTGGATGCACATATCCTCCTTCAAATGGCCGCAGCCCTCGCCCATGGCCTCGCGGTCCGTACGGCAAGAACAGGGGGAGCAGGAGAAGACGGTGTTGTCGTTGAGGTATTTGGACACCTCTTCATAGCTGGCTCTGCGGCTGCTGCCGTCGATGGCGGATTCGATGGGGATGACCCGCATCAAACCGATGCCGGCCGGGAACATGCCCGCGCTCAGGGGGCCGCGCACGCGGCCATAGGCTTCCATGGCATAGGCCACCACGGGGTATTTTTCAACATTATCGAGGTTGTTCACGATCATCTCCATGATGCCCGGAATCCAGCTTTCCGCATGCCAGAAGGTATCCACGCCCTCAATCACATTGACGAAGCAGGTGCCGTAGGCAGCGAGGCGCATCATTTGCTCGTGGCAGTATGCCTCGCTCTTGCCGGTGATCCCGGCCATTTCCGGGGCTGTGCGCTTGGTGAAATAGCCCATGGCCAGGCCCATTTCGGCCATTTCGTCATCCACGCCCGCTTCCAATATCACGTATTCCGGGTCGTCCCAGGCATAACCCTTGCCGGGCTTTTTGCGGCCCAGCATATTGGCAAAAGCCATCACCTTATCGTTATACTTGCACGCATAGCCCTCGGGGAACCACATTTTCTGGATGTTTTTGGCGTTTTCCATTTGTTCCTCCCTTACTTGCCGCTCGCGGCGCGGTAGGCGTTAACCTCGCCCGCGAGCCACGCAGCCCATTCCGCCATCCCCTCGCCGGTTTTTGCGGAGATGGGGATGATCCTGATGTTGGGGTTGCGCGCCCTGGCCCGGGCCGCGCAGGCCTCCATGTCGAAATCGAACACCCCCAGCGCGTCGATTTTGTTGATGAGCAAAACGTCGCTGATCTCGAACATAAGCGGGTATTTGAGGGGCTTGTCGTCCCCCTCGGGTACGCTGAGGATCATGGCGTTTTTAGTGGAGCCGGTGTCGAATTCCGCAGGGCACACCAGGTTGCCCACGTTCTCTAAAATCACCAGATCCAGCTCTTCCGTAGTTAGGCCCCTGAGGCCCTGGCGGGTCATGTCCGCATCCAGGTGGCACATGCCGCCCGTATGCAGCTGGATCACCCGCGCGCCGGTCTCGGCGATGGCTTTGGCGTCTACATCGGAGTCGATGTCCGCCTCCATCACGCCGATGCGGAAGGTATCCTTTAGGGCATGGATCGTTCTGCGCAGGGTGGTGGTTTTGCCGGCGCCGGGGGAGGACATCAGGTTGAGCAGGAAGACGCCCTTTTCCTTCAGCTCGGCCCGCAGGCACTCCGCATCCTGGTTGTTGTTCTCGAATACGCTTTGCTTGATCTGTAAAATCTTAAATTCGTTCATAATTCCCTCCCTATTGGGCCGCGACCTCTTTATATGCGTTGAGGTCGGTATAAAGCTCTTGCTTGAGCGGGTTGCGGTTGTATTTTTTCATGCGGTAGATCGCGTAAACGAGCACGGCCACGTTCGCCGCCAGGGCCAAGGCGCTCACCGTGAAGAGGGCGGCCGGGCTGTGGCTGGATTGCACGGCGAAGATAGTATCATCCACAAAGGCGGGGAAGGCCATGGTGAACATCATCCAGAAGGCCAGGGTGTGCGCCCGGTGCTGCAGCCACGCGCCTTTTTTAATAAGAAACGCCGCGGCCGTGGGGGCGATCAAGAGGGCCGCGCCCGCATAGAAGGCGTGGTCGGACACGCAATTGTATACGTAGGCGAAATTCCAGATATCATAGGCGATGATCCAGAACCAGAGCATATCGGGCCACATCATATCCCGCTTTTTATCCGAGCTTACGTAGATGCCCATAAAGCCCGTGATGGTGATGATATTGAGCAGACCCGCAATGCCGTTCATGATGTTCCAAGGGCCGCCCACCATCATTACGCCATCCACCATGCCCTGCAGGCTGTAGCATTGAAAATCCCGCACGCAGGCTTCCAGAATATTGATGGCCAGGATGAGGGGCGGGAAGATGGCGCGGAATTTGCTCCGCTCCACTTTTTTGGAGAAGCGGATCAGCAAAAAGCCCAGGCAGCCGGCCAGCGCGCTGTATACCTTAACCCAGTGGAACCAGGTGCCGGTGCTGGAATCCGCCCCTGCGGTTTGGGGCCATACGAAGATGGTGAGAACCAGCGGCAGCAGCAAAAAGCAGGCCAGGGCCGTCCATTTGTTGATGCGGGAGAACTCGTTGAGCAGCATCAGGCCCAGCGTAACGCCAATAAACATCAGCCAGGTGTACCATGGGATCGCCTCAAAGAGAAACATGCTATTATACCCCCCCCTAAAAATAATCGTTGCGCCGCTGCGGCCAGAACGCCCGCGCGGCCCTTAGATTTGGTCGAGCCAGAACTGAGATAAGTGTAACACTTTGTGATTTATTCGTCAATGCCGGGGCAAAAAAGCGCCTATATTCTCAATTTTTGCGCTGGTGGGGTAGGGTAAAGAGGCAAAAGCTGCGGAGGGCAACCGGTTGGTATGTGGTAGAGCCAATGATAAGGCGCTGCCGAAGATCCCCGGCCTTTGCGCCGCAGGCAGGTGTTTTTCCGCAAAGGCTGTGGATTTTTGCGCGTAGCCCATACGCGGGCGGGGATATCCCCGAATGATGGATTAAAAATCGAAATATGGCGCGGGATCGGGTATAATGATAATGTTATATTAAAGCATAGGAGGGTTTTATCATGCAGGATCATGGCCGTACCATCCCCGAGATCGGTTTTGGGGTTTATAACGTTGGCCAAAGCGTATACGAATGCGTGCGCTATGCGCTGGACGCGGGCTACCGCCACATCGATACGGCCGCGGCCTATGGCAATGAAGCCCAGGTCGGCCGGGCTATCCGCGAGAGCGGCGTGCCGCGCGAGGAAGTATTCGTGGCCACCAAGCTCTGGCCTACCGCGTTTGCCAAGGCGGAAGAGGCCTTCTTGCAAAGCCTATCCCTGCTTGGGCTGGATTATGTGGACGGTTATCTGCTGCATTGGCCGGGCACGGATGCGGACTTAAGGCGCCGCGCCTGGGATATGGTGCTGCAAATGCACGGCCAAGGGCTGGTGCGCTGCCCTGGCGTATCCAACTTCCTGCCCGTTCATTTGGAGGATTTGATCGGCCACGCCGGCGTGCGGCCCAGTTACGACCAGCTGGAACTGCACCCATGGTTTCAGCAGCGGGAAGCCGTGGCCTTTTGCCGCGCGCAGGGGATTGAAGTCGTGGCCTGGTCGCCGCTGTTCCGGGGGCGCGGGGCGGATGATCCGCTATCTGCGCTGCTGGCCGCCAAATATGAGAAAACCCCTGCGCAGATTCTTTTGCGCTGGCATATTCAAAAAGGGCATCACCCCATTCCAAAATCCGCCACGCCTTCGCGCATCTTAGAAAACCTTGCCGTATTCGATTTTTCCTTGACGGAGGGGGAGATGGCCGATCTTGACGCATTGCAGGATGGACGCCATATCGGCAGCGACCCCATGACCTTTGCCGGGTAAGGGGCAAGCGCGGCGGCAAGAAGCCCGGACATTGTCCGGGCTTCTTGCCGCGCGTGCGTAAAGGCCGGCAGCTTATGGCTGCTGCCCGGCGCTTAGGCGCAGGACGCTGGAGCGGATCGTCAGCCGCGGGGAGAAGATCACGCGCCGGCGCTCGCCCAAAAGGTTATCCAGCCGCTTGAGCAGCACGTCCGCCGCGGCCTGCCCCATCTCAATGGGATTGGAACTGACGGAGGTGATGCTCAGGCTCTCTTCGTTCACCATGGAGGAATCGTCGAAACAGATGATGCTAAAATCCTTGGGCACGGTTTTTCCCAGGCTGCGCAGCCGCTGAACGACGCCCGCCGTCATATAATCATTGCCGAGAAAGGCGGCCGTATAGCAAAAGCCGTGCTCCTGCACCATCCAATCCACAAATTGCCGGCCGCTGGAAAGGGTGAGGTCGCCGTAGAAGATATCCCGCTCGGAAAACTGCAGGCCGCACTCCAAAATGGCGTCGCGAAAGCCGCGTATCCGATCCCGGGAGGCCTCGGATATGCGGGAGCCGGCCAGGTGGACGAGGCGGGTATGCCCGCATTCGATGAGGTAGCGCGCAGCCATATAGCCGCCGCGATAGTTGTCGATGCGAATGATATCCACATCCAAAGCTTTGATATAACGGTTGACCAAAATGATGGGAATGGTGGAGTTTTGCAGGAAGTCCACCAGGGATTCCGTTTCCACGGCGGTGATCATGATGATGCCGGCATAGCCGCTGTTGGCCGCATCCCGCATGCGGGAAACCTCGAATTCCGAATCGAAGTTGCTGTTGCAAAAAACGATGGAATATCCCAACGGATCGAGCAGGGAAAAGACACCTTTGGCAATATTGGCATAGAATTCATTGGCGATATCGCCCACCACCACCAGCACGGCTTTGGATACGAAGCTCTTACCGAGAAACACATCGTCGATGTTGGTGATCCCCAGTTGGAGCATAGCGTTACGTATCCGCTGGATGGTTTCCGGGCGCACCTTGGAGCTGCCCGTAAAGGCCCGTGAGACGGTGGCATAAGAAACGCCCGCTTTTTCCGCGATGACCTTTTGTTGTATGATCATGAGCCCATTCTCCTTATAAATATCATTTTATCACGCGGCTCAAAAATTGCAACCCAAATATGAAATTGATGAAATTCTTGAAATTCTGTTGTATAAGCACCGCAAACAAACTATAATCGCCTAGTGTAGAAACACGGCTGCAAGGAGCGCGCGCCTTGCAGCCCCATCCAGTTCTATAGAGATATGCGCGCAAAGCAGGCGGCCGCCTGGCACAGTGCGGCGCTTATTCTAAGTACCGATATGGAAAACTACAGCATAGCAACAGGAGGCAAAGGTGAGATTCAGCAGCATACGCGAAGCGCTGGAAGGCAGACGGGTTGCTTTCGGCACCCATTGTTCCAGCCGTGACATCGGCTTGTATGAAATTTGCGGCCGGCTCGGTTATGATTACGTATGGATCGATAACGAGCATGCGGGCATGACGTTCCCCATGATATATAGCGGCGTGGTGGGCGCCAATGCCGGCGGAAGCGCAGCCCTCGTGCGCGTTGGCGGCCACGATGTTACGGATATTAAGCCCGTGCTTGAAATGGGCCCCCAGGGCATCATCTTTCCCATGGTGAACACGCCGGAGCAGGCGGAGCGGATCATCGGCTTTTGCCAGTACCCCCCCAAGGGCGTGCGCAGCTTTGGCCCCCTGCGCGCCATCGATTATTACGAAACGCCGCTGGAAAGCTACCTCGATAATGTAGAGTGCGATACGCTCAAGCTCGTGCAATGCGAGCATGTGGAGAGCGTGAAGAACCTGGAGGCGATCCTGGAGGTTCCCGGGGTTGACGCGGTAATCTGCGGCCCTATGGATCTTTCCGGCTCCATCGGCAAGCTGGGCCAGCTCATGGACCCCGAGGTGATCGACCTGATGCGGCAGATCATCCGCAAATGCCAGGCCGCGAACATGCCTTTCGGCCTTTCCATCGGCAACAATCTGGAGCTTGTGCGCTTCTGGATCGAAAACGGCGCCTCCTTCGTTTCCATGGGCACAGCGTATGATTATTTCAGCGCCATGAGCAAACAGGTTATCCCCAAAGTACGCGCCATGTCGGCAGAGCGGGACGCGGCCCATCGCGGCGCGTAAAGCCTCCACGCAGGTCATATGGTCCTCTTATTTGCAGGGGAGCATCACATAATATGACTAAACTAAAATAAGGAGAGAAAACACATGAAGAAGATCATTAGCCTTTTCCTTGCCCTAGCCGTTCTCACACTATCCTTCAGCGCCTGCAGCCCTGCGGCGACGGCGCCTGAGGCCGGCCCCGTGGATGCAGCCGCCCCTGCGGATGCCGCCGCGCCGGCGGATGCGGCCGCCGAAGCGGATAAGGTGTACATCGGCGTTATCGCGCCCCTCACCGGCAACGAGCAGTCCAAGGGCAAGGAGTGCCGCCAGGGCATGGAGCTTGCCATCGAGCAGTTCAACGCCGCGGGCGGCATCCTCGGCCAGCAGGTTGAGGCCGTGTTCTTTGACCGCATCGACACCACCGAGGGCGTGGTCAATGCCGCCAAGATAGCCCTGGAGGACAAGCGTCTTTCCTGCATCCTTACCCAATGCAGCTCCCAGCAGGTTCTTTCCATCAGCCCCTTTATCAAGGAAGCCGGCATGCCCCTGATCATCAGCGGCAACGCGGCCGCCGTGCAGGATGAGGGCAACCCCTACGTCTGGTTCGTGCGCAACCTCAACAAGTATGTGGCGACCGCCATGGTGGATTTCTCCGTGGAGCAGCTGGGCACCAAGAAGCCGGCCATCTGGTTTGAATCCCTGGATATGTTCGTGGAGTATAAGAACAACGCGGTGAGCGAATATCAGCGGCTGGGCGTCGAGATCCCCGAAAGTATGATTTTCTCCACCACGGATAAGGAAACCAACTTCATGCCCGTAGCCGCCCAGATCGAAAAATCCGGCTGCGACACCCTCTTGGTATACGGCAGCGCCCTGCATCTTTCTTACCTGGCCAAGTCCCTGCATGATTCCGGGGTAGAGATCCCCGCCGTCGTGGGCGACGCGCAAGTATCCGCCAAGGAGTGCGTGGAGAACGCGGGCAGCACCATCAACGGCTGGTATTGCATTGCCGATTTTGCCAGCGACGATACCCGCGAGGTCGTTACCAGCTTCATCGCCAGCTTTGAAGAAAAGTATGGCTCCCGCCCCAACGTGGAATCCGCCTATGCCTATGATGAGTGCCTCGTTCTCAAGGCGGCTATGGAAGCGGCCGGTTCCACCACGGACCGCGAGCTGATCAACGCCGGCTTCCTCAAGATTAAGGATCTCGAAACCCTTATGGGCGCCTCCTCCTACCGTGAGGATCACACCTCCATCGATGAAATGGTCATCGCACAGATGGATGGCGGCGTGCCCAAATACCTCTCCACCGTGAAATATCGTTAACGGATCATCGTGGCCGCGCCCCTTGGCGCGCCTTGGATCATGCGAAGCTCCATCCCGGAGCTTCGTGTGATCCTATCCGTTTCCAGGGCAAAAACATCAGGTTGCTTTGCTGCGCCCCTGTGCATCTAAGCCTGGCGGCAGAGCGGAAAGGTATGGTCATACAATATGGATTTTGTATATCTGCTGCGGCTGACGCTCAGCGGCCTGTCGATGGGCGTGATCTATGCCCTGATCGGCATGGGCCTGATCCTGCTTATCAAGGCCATCGGCGTGCTCAACTATGCCCAGGGCGATATCCTGGCGCTGGGCGCGTTCGCGGCGCTGGGCTTTAGCGTGCGGATGGAGCTACCGCTGTGGGCCGCTGTCGTATGCTCGCTGATGGTGTTCATCGTGTTCGCGCTGTTCTTCATGTTTTGCATTTATTGGCCCCTGCGCCAAACGACATTCCCGGTTACCATCATGATCGCCACGCTGGGCGCTTCCATCGTCATCAAAGAAGGGCTGATGCTGATCTTTGGCGCAAACCCCAAGCCCGTGCCTGCCTTTTTGGTGGATGAAGCCGGCAATGGCCTCACCTTCCGCATATTCGGCGTTACGATGCAATGGCAGTATGTGGTCATTCTGGTCTTTGGCATCGTGATCATCGCCGGCATCTTTCTTCTCTTTGAAAAGGTCTACGCAGGCAAGATCATGCAGGCCGCTTCCCAGGATAAGTATGCGGCGGATCTTATCGGCATCCCCACCGTGGTTACCATCGCGGTTACCTTCATCATCTCCATTTGCGTGGCCGCCTTCAGCGGATTCATGATCGCCCCGCTGTATTCCGCCAGCATCACCCTCAACGATTTGCAGTTCGCCGCCTTTGCAGGCGTGGTCATCGGCGGTTGGGGAAATATTAAAGGGGCTGTTATCGGCTCGCTGATCGTGGGGCTGGTGCAGGCCTACGCATACCCTATCTTCAACCTCTATAAGGATTGCGCCGTTTTCTCCCTGATGATCCTCTTCCTGCTCTTTAGGCCCACGGGCATCTTCAAATCCCCCATCGGCGACAAGGCTTGAGGTAATGAAATGACACAGAGAAAGCGATTTTTGAAAAAGCCGTCCCACCTGATCCTCCCGCTGTGCGTGGCGCTGCTGGCGGCCCTTGGCCCCAATGTATTCACGGGCTATTCCTTCAACGTGGTGAATGTGGCGCTCATCTATGTGCTGTGCGTATACGGCGCATCCATCATCACGGGCATGGGCGGGCAGATGTGCTTTGCGCTGATCACATTTATGGGCATTGGCGCTTACTACGCGGCGAATATGAGCATGGGCCGCCTCGGCGTGGCCCTAAGCACCCCCGTTATTTTGCTGACCGTACCGTTTGTGGCGGGCGCCGCCGGGCTTTTGCTGGGGCTGATCCTCTTTCGGCTTCAGGGCACGTTCTTCGTGCTGGGCACCATGGGCGTGGTCAACATCACCTATGTGATATTTTACAACAGCGTTCCCCTTTTCGGCGGGCCTACCGGCATCACCGGCGTGCCCTCGCCTGACCTATGGGGCCTTAAGATCGACAGCAACACCAAGTGGTTCTACCTGCTTTTGGTGATGACATGTTTGGGGTACCTGGTGGTGGAGCGGATACGCAACACCAAGCTGGGCCGCTCCCTGGCCTCCCTGCGGGATAACGACACAGCCGCGCTGAGCCTGGGCGTGAACGTTTATTGGACGAAGGTGCTGGCCTTCACCATCGCCGCCGTTTTTTGCGGAATATCCGGCTCGCTATACGCCATGCAGGCGGGCTTCGTCTGCGGTGACTTGTTCAGCGTTACCAGCGGCACGCGCCTTATGATCATGCTGATGATGGGCGGCATCGATAAGACCATCGGCGCGGTGATCGGCGCTGTGCTGGTATCCAGCCTGCCGGAGATCTTCCGCAATCTGAAGGATTACCTCAATTTCACCTATGGCCTGGCGCTCATCCTGCTTATGGTATTCCAGCCCGGCGGTATTTCGGGCATGGGCGAGGCGGCCGTGCGGCTGCTGCATAAGGCGCGGGCTGCGCTCCAATCAAGAAAGGGGGCGGGTACGCATGCATCCAATTCTGACGATTAAGGATGTTCACAAGCAGTTCGGCGGCGTGGTCGCGGCCAAGCGCATCTCTTTCGACGTGATGCCGGGCAGCATACACGGGCTGATCGGCCCCAACGGCGCGGGCAAGAGCACGCTGATGAACGTGATCAGCGGCTTCATCCCCGCGGACAGCGGCTCCGTGCTGCTGGAGGATAAAGAGATTATTCACCTGCCCGCCTATACGCGGGCGCGCATGGGCGTGGGCCGCACCTTCCAGACCCCCAGGTTCCTGCCCCGCTCCAACATTGAGGTCAACATGCGCCTGGGTACGGATCTGGGCAAGCACCACACCGGTTATTTCAAGAGCTTTATCGGCAGGCGGGATGATACCTTTGAACGGGAACTGGCTGATTTAATGAAGCTGGCCGGGTTTGAGATCGACTTAAGCAAAGATATTTCTTCCCTCACCTATGGCCAGCTCAAGCTGCTGGAGATCGTTCGCTCCCTGCTCGCGCACCCGAAGGTGATCCTGGTGGACGAGCCCTGCGCGGGCCTCAACGATAAGGAAACGGAGAATGTGGTGGCGCTGCTGGAAAAGGCGGCGGATGAGCTGGGCGTAGGCGTGCTGCTCATTGAGCACTCGATGGATGTGGTGATGAATATCTGCAAAGAGATCGTAGTTATCAACTTTGGCGAGATGATCGCCAGCGGCACGCCGGATGTGGTCTCCTCCAACGAAGCGGTGATCAGTGCTTATCTTGGGAGGGATACAGATGATTGAGATAAAAGACCTGCATGCTTATTACGGCCCCATCGAGGCACTCAAGGGCCTGAACATCTCCGTGCGCGAAGGGAAGATCACCTGCCTGATCGGCAGCAACGGCGCGGGTAAATCCACCCTGCTTAAATCCATTTCCGGCATGGTGCGCAACACCGGCTCCATTAAGTTCAGCGGCGATAGGGAGCTGGTGGGCAAAAGCCCTTACCGCATCGCGCGCATGGGCATTGCCCATGTGCCGGAGGGGCGGCATGTGTTCCCCGGGCTCACGGTGGAGGAAAACCTGGAGGCGGGTGCCATCAGCTGGCACGGCTTTTGGGGTGGCAAAACATATCAGCGGGAGCTTGAGGAGGTTTACGATCTGTTCCCCAGGCTCAAGGAGCGCAAGAGCCAACTTAGCTGGAGCCTTTCGGGCGGCGAGCAGCAGATGCTGGCCCTCGGGCGCGCCATGATGGCCCGGCCCAAGGTGCTTCTGCTGGATGAACCCTCCATGGGCCTTTCCCCGGTCATCACCGCGGAAGTGTTTGAAAAGGTGGTGGATATCAACCGCAAGGGCATGACCATCCTCCTGGTGGAGCAAAACGCCAAGCAGGCGATGAAGATATCCCATTACACCTATGTGATCGTGCGCGGTAAAAACGATATTTCCGGCGAATCCAGCCGGATGCGCAACGACCCGCAGATCACCAGCGCGTACCTGGGCAGCATCGCCAAAAACAAAGGGGAGTAAACGGCGGCGGGCGGCTGGGAAAAAGACGAAAAGCGGACGCCGCCCCGGGCGTTCGCTGTGTTTTATACAAGCAAAAGGCTCGGTTCGTTTATAAAACGAATTGCGCCTTTTTCCAGCATGCAAAGCAAAAATGCCCCGCCATTCAATATGGCGGGGCAAACGCGATGCGCGCGGAGCGGCTACGCCTTAGCCCAGCCGCTTCGATCGATTACGCCCTCCAGATCCCAAAGGTTTTCCCAGGAGGAGGCGCCCTCCCATAGGAACACCTGCCCCTTGATCAGCCGGCAGCTCTTATCCGCCCCTTCCAGCAGGGCCATCTCCTCTTGCGTGAGGGGGGCCTCCGTGACGCAGCGCAGGTTATCCACGTAATTTTCCTTGCGGGTAGAAAATGGAATAGGCACCTGGCCGCGCTGCACGGCCCATTTAAGGCAGATAATGGCCGGATGGACGTTATGCGCTTTGGCGATTTCCACCACCTCGGGCATTTCAATATCCACCACGTCATCCGGGGTTTTATCGCGCTCCGGCCTGCTGGGCGAGCCGATTGGGCAGAAGCCGACGGGCAGGATGTCCCGCTCTACACAGTAGGCGTACAGCTCGGGCTGCTGGAAGCTGGGATGCAGTTCCATCTCGATCAGCGCGGGCCGGATGTTGCACAGGGGCAAAACCGCCGCCAGCTTGGGAATGGTCATATTGGACATGGCGATATGGCGGACGTGCCCCCTCTCCACCAGCTGTTCCATCTGCCGCCAAGCTGCCATGAAGTCTTCCACAAAGAAAGGCCTGGAATCGGGATTGCGGCTGTCGCCGTCACAGCCCGGCGCATGATAATTTGGGAAGGGCCAGTGTATGAAGTAGGCGTCAATATAATCAAGCTTCAGATCACGGAGCGACTGCGCGCAGGCTAAGAGTACATCCCCTTCGCCATGCTTGTCGTTCCAGACCTTGGAGGTGATGTAGAGTTCTTCCCTCTTTACGGCGCCTTCTTCGATGGCGGATTGGAGCACATCGCCGATCAGGCGCTCGTTGCCATACACGGCGGCGCAGTCGAACAAACGGTATCCGCAGCGGATGGCGCCCGCGACGGCCTCCGCTACCTGGCCGGGGGAATAACGGTCGGACCCAAAAGTCCCCATGCCGATGCAGGGAACCTTTGCGCCGCCCGGCAACGTCCTTTGCGGTATCTTTTGCGGATCGATAAAGGCACGCATGCTACTCTCTCCTTTTTATTTATTTCGTTTAGCGTAATTTAATTTGTGCAAGCGGCGCGAGCGCCTATGGGAGGACGCCCGCTTTGGATAGGCTCCGCCGCGCGCGCATGCCTGCCTTCGATCGCGATCATCAGCTTGCCGGATACCTTGCCGGGCGTTTCAAATAGCGCGAACGCCTCCGCGATGCGCGAAAGGGGCATAATGCCATGAATCATGCTTTCGTGCAGCTTAAGCCAGCCGTTGTCAAAATAGTGCGCGCATAGCTGCCACTCCCTGCCCGGGAAGGGCGCGCTGTAGCTCATCCAGGTGCCGGTGACACACAGTTCCTTACGGTTCATTTGCTCCCATTGCTTCCAGTTGAATGTGAAATCCCTGTGCGGCGTGCCGATGCAGCAGAGCGTACCATGGCTGGCGGCGATATCAAAGCCCAGGAGGATGGTATCGGGCTGGCCGGCGGTTTCGAAAACATAAGGAAACCCGTGGCCGCCTGTGAAGGCGGCGGCCTGTTCGGCAAAGTCCGCGTCCTTAGGATTCATGGCCGCGTCCGCGCCCATTTCGCTGGCCAGCGCCAGGCGCGCGGGCGATATATCGCACACGGCGATGCGGCGCGCGCCAAAGATTCGCGCCCATTGCAGGGCAAGGATGCCGATGTTCCCCGCGCCAAGGATCGCCACATCCCCGCCGCCCTGAAAGCCGATTTTTAGCAGGCCATGCAGGGCGACCGCCGCCGGCTCAAACAGCGCTGCCTGGATATGGGAGACGTGGGGGCCGATGGGAATGGCGTTGGCCTGTGGGATCACGATATATTCCGCAAAAGCGCCCTGATCCCGCGAGCCGATGAAGCCATAGCGCTTGCAGGCGGAATAGTGGCCGCGCTGGCAATCCTCGCAGCACATGCAGGGCAAAAGGGGAACCCCGGCCACCCGCTCGCCCACCCGGCGCGCCGTTACATCGCCGGATATCTCCACGATCTCCCCGGAAAACTCGTGGCCCAGGATGACGGGGTAAAAATGCGCCTCCTCCCCCAGAACCCGCGGCACGTCGCTGCCGCAGATGCCGCAGGCGTGTACGCGCACCTTTACGCAGCCCGGCTTGAGCGCCGGTTCGGGCCAATCGTCATAGCGCAAAACGTTTCGCGCAAATAGAATGCCAGCCTTCATAGGGAAAGTACCTTTCAAAACTTATTTACAATGTGGATTGTAGGTCATAAAGACGGTGCATGCTTTCCGATGTGCGGCGATAGAGTTCTCTATAAATTTCGAACAGGTGTTGATAAAGCGCCGCGTTGGCGGGGTTTGGCGCATGTGTGCGGCGGATTTTCACGATGCCGTCCGCCGCGGCCCGGCAGTTGGAATACGCGCCCGCGCCGACCATGGCCAGCATGGCCGCGCCGCAGGTTGTGGCGGTATCGGAGGCGGGGATGCGCATCGGCAGGCCGGTCACATCCGCCTTGATCTGCGTCCAGATGCGGCTGTTGGCGCTGCCGCCGGTTCCATAAAGCGCGGTAACCGCGGCGCCGGCTTCCGCCGCCGTTTCGATATTGTGCCTGAGCGCATAGGCCACGCCCTCCATGGTGGCGCGCACCAGATGCGCGTAGGAAGCGGCGTATTTCAGGCCGAAATACATGCCCTGCGCTTTTGCGTCCCATAGAGGGGAACGTTCGCCCGCGAGATAGGGGAGGAAGAGCAAGCCGCCGGAGCCGGCGGGCGCGGCTTCGGCCGCGGCGCTCAACTCCTCGAAGATGTTTTCAGGCGCAGGGCCGCCCTTGCAGGCAAGCTGTTCGGCAAACCATTTCAGGCTTGCGCCGCCCCCTACGGTGCCGCCTTGCAGCAGCCATCTGCCGGGGGCGACATGGGGGCTGAGGATCAGCTTAGGATGCGTTCGGGGGTGATCCAGGCAGATGCTCATGCCGCCCGCCTGGCCGCCCTGCTCTTGCGTTTGCCCCGGTTCGATAACGCCCACGCCCAGTGTGCTGCATGCGGCGTCCAGCCCGCCCGCAACGACGGGGGTGCCCGTCAGCAAGCCCGTGGCATTGGCCGCGGAGGCCGTGACTTGCCCCGCGATTGCGCAGGAAGGGACGGGCTCGATCAGAAAACGATGGGGAAGGCCGAATTCCCCGGAGAGAGCCGTATCATAGCGAAGCTTTTGCTGGTCGAAATTATGCCAGCCGTAGGACATGGAATAATCCATGGTGACTGAGCCGCTCAGCAGATAAACGATGTAGGCGTTGCTTTGCAAAATATAGGCCGTTTTAGGTAGCAGTTCGGGTTCGCGCTCGGCCCAATAGAGCACCTTGGGCAGCGTGTACGTGGGGGAGAAAGGGTTTCCGGATACGGCAAACAGCCGCTCGGCGCCCAGGCGTTTTTCCCAAACGGCGCAGATATCGGCTGCGCGGGTATCCATCCAAATAGGGGTGTTGGCCAGCACCTTGCCGTCAAACCCCACCGGGATGGCGGACCAGCTTTGCCCGTCTATGCCGATGGCGGCGATGCGGGCCGGATCCGCGCCCTGTGCCCACAGGCTCCGCAAGGCCCGGCATACGGCGGCCCACCATTCATTCGCATCCTGCTCCGCACAGCCCGGCGCGGGGTAGTAGACAGGATAGGGCGCGGCGGCCTGCATAGCTACCTCGCCCGCCATATCGAACAGGGCCAGCTTGCAGCCGGAGGTGCCGATGTCGATCCCCAGAAACAGGTCATTCATAGGCGCCACCCGGGGGCGTATGCCGGCCGATGGAAGGCTTGAGAACCAGCTCGGTTTTCAGCCGCTGCACTTGCGGATAGGCTTCATAATCGCCCGCCATCCGCTTGAGCAGCAGATCCGCCGTATTGCGCGCCAGATCCGCCATAGGCTGCAGCACGGTGGTAATGGGCAGGTTGATCATCGTAAGCTGTACTTCGTCATAGCCGATGAAGGAGATATCATCCGGTATCCGCAGCTTGCGCTCAAAGGTGACCATCACCGCGCCCATGGTCATTTCGTAATTGGTGCCCATCACCGCCGTGGGCGGGTTCGGCAGATCCAGCAGTTCGTTCATCGCCCTATATCCGGAAGCGATGCTATAATCGCCTACCCGTATCAATTCGGGGTCCATGGGAATGGAGTAATCGCTCAAGACGCGCTCGTAGCCGATCTTGCGCTCGTAAGCCGTGGATATTTCCGGCGGCCCGATGATGAAGCCGATGCGCTTATGCCCCTGGATGATGAATTGCTCCACGGCATTGTAGGTAGCGCTGGTATTGTCCGCCAGGATGCGGTCGCCGTCGAAATCGGGAATGGTTCGATCCAGAAGAACCATGGGCGTTTTCCGCTCCGCGATTTCCGGGATCTGCAAAATGTCATCCGCCACGATAAACTGCGGGGCCAGCACGATGCCGTCCACATTTTGCATGGTCAAAAAACGGAGCTTTTCGATCTCTTCCTTAGGGTCTTCATAATAGCTGCACAAAACCAGGCCATAGCCCTCCGCCTTTAGCCGGCTCTCCATCATTTCACATATATAAGAAAAAAACGGCACGTTTAACGAGGGCAACAACACGCCGACCATCATGGTGCGGTTGGTTTTCAGGGATCGCGCCGCGTAATTCACCTTGTAGCCCAGCTTATCGATCGCTTCCGCGATCAGCGCGCGGCTGGGCTCGAGGACATTCCCGCCGTTAAGGTATTTGGAAATGGTGGCGATTGATAAACCGGTATATTGTGCTACATCCTTTATAGTCGGCATTATAAGGCTCCTTTAGGCAGAAAGAGATCGGAAAAGAGAGCGCGAAACGTATCGCTTTAGAACATCATATCGCGTGCGAAACGCCATGTCAATAACCAATTGCAGGAGAAGGGAAGGAGGCCGGCGGCTATATAAATCCAATATCGTGGCAATTACAGCGGCCTAAATCTCCCAAAAACATGTTGACATGCGACATGACGAATGCTACAATGACAAAAAAGCGAAACGATTAGCGCAAACCCATTCTAAGCAAGCAATATCATAAAACTCAAATATTTACGTTTTCCTCTATAATACACCGTTAACAACAAAACGTTTAGCCCGTGGCGGCGAGGTAATGCTATGTCTGATATGTTGATCCAGATGCAGGGAATCCATAAGCGGTTTCCGGGCGTGTATGCGCTTAACGACGTAAGCCTGGAGGTTCGAGCCGGCGAGGTGCACGCGCTGGTCGGCGAAAACGGCGCCGGGAAATCCACGCTGATGAAGGTGCTCAACGGCATCTATAAAAAGGACGCGGGGACGATTCTTTATAAAGGGCGCGAGGTCGAAATCGACGGCCCGCTGCAGGCGCGAAAGCTGGGCATCGGCATGATCCACCAGGAGCTGAACCTGATGCCGCACCTGACGGTGGCGGAGAACATTTTTATAGGCAAAGAACCCAAGAAGATGGGCGCGTTTCTGGATAAAGCGCGTGCGAACGCGGAGGCGGAAACGCTCCTCAAATCCCTCAAGCTCGACATCCCGCCCACCACAATCGTGAAGGATCTGACCGTAGCCAAGCAGCAGATGGTAGAGATCGTCAAGGCGCTCTCCTATGAGAGCGAGCTTCTGGTGATGGATGAGCCCACCGCGGCGCTGACGGAAAGCGAGGTTGCAGAGCTGTTCCGTTTCATTAACGAGCTGCGCGGCTCGGGGCACGGCATCATTTACATCTCGCACAGGCTCGACGAGCTCTGGCAGATCACAGACCGGATCACGGTTATGCGCGATGGGCAGTATGTGGGAACGGTCAATACAAGCGAAACCGATAAAGACGAGATCATCTCCATGATGGTCGGCCGCGTGATCTATGAAGAGCCTAAACAAAAGAGCAACGTGCCTGCGGATGCGCCGGTTGTGCTGGAGGTAAAAAACTTGGTGGCGCATAACGCCAAGGATATTTCCTTTAAGCTGCGCAAGGGCGAGATCCTGGGCTTTGCGGGGCTGATGGGCGCGGGCCGCACGGAAACCATGCGCGCCCTTTTCGGTGCGGACCCGATCTCGGGGGGCGCGGTTTATCTCAACGGGGAAAAGATCGAGATCAGATCGCCCAGCGACGCCGTCGGATACGGGCTGGGCTATCTTTCGGAAGACAGAAAGGCGTTCGGCCTGGCCACGGGCCTGTCTGTGCAGGATAACTGCGTGATGGCGGATATCCCCACGTATAGCAAGGGTTTTTTCATGGACGAAAAGAAGATCGGCCGCGTGGCAGGCGAATATGTGGAAAAGATCAATATCCGCACGCCTTCCATCCGCCAGATGGTCAAACGCCTCTCAGGCGGCAACCAGCAGAAGATCGTCATCGCCAAATGGCTGGTGCGCAACTGCAACGTCTTAATATTCGACGAGCCTACCAGAGGCATCGACGTAGGCGCGAAAAGCGAGATCTACAAGCTTATGAACCAGCTGGCCGAGCAGGGGAAATCCATTATCATGATCTCCTCGGAGCTGCCGGAACTGCTCAGAATGAGCGACCGGATCATCGTCATGTGCGAAGGGTGCATCACCGGAGAATTGGATATTGCCGAAGCATCGCAGAAGAATATCATGACCTATGCGACAATGAGAATGTGAGGAACGGACATGGAAACCAAGAAAAAGTTTGATTTTACAAAGCTGCTTGCGCCTGCCGTACTTGTGCTGCTGTATGCGTTTTTCTCCATCTTCGGCACAAACTTTTTTTCCACCGATTATATCATCAATATCCTGGATGGTTCCTATTACATAGGGTTTATGGCTATCGGCGTCACCTTCGTCATTATCACCGGCGGCATCGACCTCTCTTTGGGCACAACCATGATGTGCGCGGCGCTGATCGGCGGGTATGCTTTTAATTCCTGGCATTGGCCCATGGGGGCTGCCCTTGCCTTTGCGGTGCTGGTGGCGACGCTGATCGGGCTTTTCAACGGCATCCTGGTCGCCTACCTTAAACTGCCGCCTTTTATCGCCACGCTGGGCACGCAAATGATGGGAATGGGGTTTGGCGCGATCGTGACCAAGGTGCAGACGATGCGCTACCCTACGTTCGGCACGGCCGAGGGCTTTTTCAAAAACCTTTTCTATAAAACCACCTCCGGCTTTCCGGTGGGCGTGCTCTGGCTGGCCGGCTTTTTCATCATCGGCATGATCCTGCTTAACGGAACAAGGTTTGGCCGCTATACCTTTGCGCTGGGCTCCAATAGCGAGGCGGCACGGCTTTCCGGCATCAAGACCAAGCCGTGGCTGGCGGCGGTCTACACCTTCAGCGGGTTTTGCTGCGGGCTGGCGGCGATCTTCTACGCGGCCGTTTATACCTCCATCATCCCCAGCACGGGCAACGGACAGGAAACGCTGGCCATCGCTGGCGTTGTCATCGGCGGCACGAGCATGAGCGGCGGAACGGGCACACTGGTGGGCACGTTGATCGGCGTGTTCGTGATGAGCGTGCTCAAGCAGGGGCTGATGTCCATGGGGCTGCAGAGCCACTGGCAAACATTTTTTACCGGGGCCGTGGTCATCGGCGCGGTGCTGCTCGATCAGTACAGGCTCAAGCGGGGCAATCAGATTTCTTAAGCATCCAATGGGGAATCTCGTCCCTGTTGCAATAACACACAAATAAAAAACAGGAGGAACCACCATGAAGAAACTATTGGCAATGGCATTGGCACTCGTATTGGCTCTCTCTTTTGTGGCGTGCAACAATGCGCAAGCGCCCGCTGCCGCCCCGGCAGCGGAGCCGGCAGCGCCCGCGGCGGCGCCCGCTGCGGAGCCCGCAGCCGAGCCTGCGGCGGAAGTTATCTACATCCCCGTAATCTCCAAGGGCTTCCAGCATAAGTTCTGGCAGACCGTGCTCTCCGGCTCGCAGGATGCGGCGGATCAGTATGGCGTGGAGATCACCTTCGACGGCCCTCCTTCCGAATCCGACATCAGCGTTCAGGTTGATATGCTCAACGCGGCGCTGGCCAAGAACCCCGCCGCCCTCTGCCTCGCGGCCCTCGATACGGAATCCGTTTCCGAACAGCTGGCGACCTGCGTGAGCAAGGGCATTCCCGTAATCGGCTTTGATAGCGGCGTGCCCAACGCGCCCGCAGGCTCCATCGTCTCCACCGCTTCTACCGATAACGAGGCCGCGGGCGCGCTGGCCGCGGAAAAGATGAATGAGATCGACACGATCAAGGCTGCGATCGCCGGCGCGAGCAAGGATAAACCCATCGTGCTCAGCGTAATCAGCCAGGACGCCACCTCCGCTTCCATCACCGGTCGTACCACGGGCTTTGTCAACAAAATGTTCGAGATTTGCGATGCCGCGCAGCCGGGCCTCGTGGCGGTAACCGGGCACGACAAATGGAACAAGGCATCCGGTTCCGGCGATATGGCCATCGAGATTCTGGTTTCCATCGCGGCTTCCACCAGCGTAATCGATTGCCAGACTGCCGCGCAGGCGGTCATCCAGCGCAGCCCTGTGGCGGTGTTCTGCACGAACTCCGGCTCCGTTGACGGCATGCTGGCCGCTACTGCGGACGGCTCTGATCTGGATCGCGCAAATGGCCGCTACAAGGATATGACCGTGGTCGGCTTCGACTCCGGCGCGACACTGCTCAACGCCGTGCGCAACCAGTGGTTCCACGGCGCCGTTACGCAAGACCCCTACATGATCGGCTTCTACGCGGTGGAGCTGGCCGTGAAGACGCTCAACGGCGAAAAGGTCGCCGAGCTGGTCGACACGGGTTGCCAGTATTACACCTATCAGAACATGGACGAACCCAGCATCGCGGCGCTGCTCTACGAGTAAAGCGAGGCGGCTGCGCAATTAAGATGAGATCTTGCCCCCTGCGCAAGCGGGGGGCAAGATTTAAACGGGAACAATACGGCCGCGCGCCTGCCGGAACAGATCCGGCGGCGACGGGTTCATGAAGGAGAATGCGATGCTTATAAATATTCCAGCGGTTATTTCCCCCGCGCTGTTGGCAGCCCTGCACGAGATGGGGCATGGCGACACGATCGTGCTGGGGGATGGGAATTTCCCGGG
>CAZAZI010000007.1:0-19125 GCA_964489575.1 uncultured Oscillospiraceae bacterium
TCAACTAACTCTGGGACTGGTACAAGGATTGGGGGGCAGGTCAGGCCATAAGCCACCGCAGATGAAGGAGCTAAAAGCCGAAAGGTTGCAGCTAGAGAAAAAACGCGACACCCTCGAGGCCGCTTATCAGGAGGGCAGAGGCGAGAGCAAAGACCTTTCTGCTGCCAGGGTAGCGGTGGAAAGCCAGCTGGGGATGAAAGGACTGGCCCAGCAAAAGGACTCTGTCATAGCGCAAGAGCCTAGGAAGATGAATCTAAGCGAAAGAATAGAATTTTATAAGGGCGAAGCAGAAAAACAAAAAGCCGAGCTTATCAAGGATAACCAACATCGCAGAAAGCCAGGCTTTGACCGTGACGGGCCTAGCCGATAGTCCTGCACGTGTACCTCCTGTGCATACAATATCATGGAGAAAAAGGGGGCATGGACCATAGTAGCCATGTCCTCTGCTTATTGTATGTTACCCATAATACATTGATGTTAGGCGTGTGAGCTGGCGCCATTTCGTCTACTTGCGCTGGGGCAGGGGAGGTAGGGCTAGGCTGAATCTGCACATCCTGCGCTGCAGTAACTTCATGTGCAAACCTGGTGTGCACATGAGGATCGGAGACGTGGGGCGCGGGATCGAGGGGAGCGGAGACTGCACTTCCTGTGCAGCCCCGGCCTCTTGTGCATCCTTCGTGTGCACACTTCTTGTGCATCGGGCGGCGAAAAAAAGGATCGGGTGCAGGGGCCGGGTAGAAAAGGCCTTGGGCGGCGTTAAAGCTCTGTCTCTTGGCCATGTCAGATACCCCTTTCTAGCAACGAACCCTTGCATTCAAGATCCAGCGTGCGCGCCAACTTTGCGCTATAGGTGAGAGCCCTTTCGACAAACCAGGTGACTGTTATGAACGTACAACGATTGTAAACAGAGGAGAAACCAGTTATAATATAAGCGTAGAAAGGAGGGTGCAGCCTTGGAAGAAAGAATTGAGCAAATGATACCGTTCTTCAAAGAATATGGCGTTAGTAAAGCTGCCCTGTTTGGCTCTATGGCGCGCGGCGAAGAAAGGCCCAACAGCGATGTAGACATTGTTGTTTCTTTCGCCCACAGTAATTATGACCTGTTGGACTTGGTGGGCTTGAAGCAGGCGTTAGAGGATGCATTGCGCCTTCCGGTGGATATTATAACGTATCCCTCTTTGATGAATGACGAGTTTTCCCGTCATGTTCTTCAAGATGAGCAGGTAATCTATGAACAGAACTGATGTGATACTGGAACACCTTCTAAAGGATTGCAATGACATTCAAGAGTTTATATCCGGCTTGACGGAAGATGCATTTCAGCAAAACAAGCTAGTGCGAAATGCGGTTGGTATGTCGCTGGTCAATATAGGCGAGCTTGTCAAAGCTTTGCCGCAGGATTTTCGGGATGCGCATCCAGAGCTTCCGTGGCGAAATATCGCTGGTATGCGGGATTTGGTTGCGCATAAGTATCATACGCTAGATATGACAGCCGTGTGGAATGTCGCAAGATACCGTATTCCTGAGATTATTTCCTTTATTCAAAAACACAAAAGCACAACTTAATAATTATCAGTCATGGTATCAAAAACGACACCTTTTAAATGAACATATTTGCCGCTTGCTGATGGTACGGGATATAAGTTATTCGGCGTGAAAATGTTTACCGTTTACATAAATGGGGATACATCTTCATCTTGCTTGCTATTCTTCTGCGCCAAAGCTGTGCTTTCGCCCGCCGCATATTCCTTGGGTGTGATGCCCACGCATCGCTTAAATATTTTAAAAAAGTAACTATAATTATCAAAACCACATTTCTTTGACACTTCTTTGACCGTATGACCAAAGCCGCTCAGAAGCTCTTTGGCACGGACGATGCGCGCGAGGTTGATTGCTTCCGTGATGCTCTCGCCGATCTCCTTTTTAAAGACACGGCTTAGGTATGCGGGGCTCGCGTTGAGACACTGTGCGATACCGGCTAATGATAGATCGCCTTCTTCCAGACTCTGCTCAATCACACATTGTGCGCGATAGACCAGTGGACTGAGGCGCTTTTTTTCGTTGGCGCTCAATTCGATGTGCAAGGAGACAAATAGCTCCTCCATAAACAGACGCTCGCGCTCGTTCGTCCGCAGACCCGCTAGAGCGGCATATTTAACAGAATCCTGGCGTCCGGCACAGATGGTCCAAGCAGTATAGAATAGCTTTGTTAATGCGGAAAACTGCGCGTGGGTATACTGCGCATACCGGCCCGCGTTGTAATAGGCACCAATCCGTTGGCGCACCGTTCCCTCGGTTCCATACAACAAAACACCCATCAGATATTCCGCTGCGGGTACCAATAGGACACCTTCGCTCAGAGGGGTATCATGTGGAGCGCCTGTCTCGGAGGCCAGCGTCGCATATGCCTTAGGGATATCCTCGAGCTTATGGCAGAGGGGCGCGCTGTGCACCGTGATTTTTTGGTTGAAATACCGCGCCACGGCATTTTCGGTTTGCTCGACAAAGAGCGCAGCGGACTGCGCGGCAAAATGTACATCGGAAAACGCGTGAGAGGCCAGAATTGCATATAACGCCTTGTGCTCGGCGTTAAAGAAGGCCACGCCCTCGCCTAAGCGATCGAGGATGCCCTGTATCATTCCCGTAAGAATGCGCATCGGCATAGAGGATCGCGACAGGCTGCCGGAACGGGCGATTAGAGCGCTCCCGTTCTGGAAGGTAATGGCAAACAGCAAAAGATCCTTTTCGAACGCTGGGATGCCCATGGAGCGGAACAACTCGGGCAACATAGGCGCGCCCAAATAGCAGCCCATAATAAAATCGGTCAAAAAGTGCGTGCGCCGCGCATCGGTATGCGGTTCGTCGGGAGGGCGATTGTTGGAAGATTCGGCTGCATCCTTGCTGATTAAGGCCAGCAGTTGTTCACGCGTCAAACTGTATTTGAGGATGTAATCCTCCGCACCGCTACGCAGGGAGGATTTTACATAATCGAAATCATCATAGGCGCTCAGCGCGACGCACCGCACCTCCGGAAAATACCTCCCGATATATTGGGTCAGTTCGACACCATCGATGATAGGCATATCCATATCAGTAAACACAAGCTCAAATGGACAAGACTCTCCACTCATCAGGCGAATCGCGTCCTGCCCGTTCTCAGCTTGTACGACCCGGTAGCCGTATTTCGCCCAATCTAGAATTCCGGCGAACATCGAGCGAAAGAATGCGTCGTCGTCCACAAGCAAGATGTTATTCATGTCCGTCCTCCGTTGTTCGCATGGGGATTGTGATGATAATCTCAGTCCCCGCATCGAGCATGCTGTGTGCCTCCAGGCCGTAAGGCCGACCTCCGTATAGAAGATCCAATCTGCGCCGGATGTTGCGGATACCGATGTTCGTCAGCTTGCGGGGGCGACTCTGCTCCGGCTCATCTTCCTCGGCAAGGATCTGTGCCAACCGTTCGGGGGGCATACCCCTGCCGTTATCCGCCATGCGCAAAACCACCGTGTTGCTCTTAATCGTAGCGGAGAGGGTAATCTCAAGCATTCGCGCTGAGTCCAGCCCATGAATAAGGCAGTTTTCTAGCAGCGGCTGCAGAAAGAATTTCGGCGCATAACAGCTGAGGGCCTCTTCGCTGATCTCCATGCGCATGACGAATTGATTGATATATCGATATTGCAGAATATTAACGTAGCTTTTGAGCAGATCGATCTCGGCGCTTAGACGCGCCGTACGGCCGTCATTATGCATCGAGGCGACGAGCACGTCGATTAGCGACACGGTCAGGTCACCGATGTTGTCCGCGCCCTGCAGCTTGGAGAGCCAGACGACCGAGTTAAGCGTATTGACCAGGAAATGCGGATTGATCTGCGCCTGGAGCGCCTGAAAATGCAATTCGAATTTTTCTTGCTCCGATCCTTTGACCGCGCCGAGCAGCTGCTCAATACGTACGGCGGTGTCGCCGACCATATTTTGTACCTGGGCAAGCTCGTCGTTGTGTTCGTCGCGCGGCCGGGGGGAAAAATCTTCCCGCTGAATCGCCCGCAGGGATTCCAGCACCCCGTTGATCGGTGTCGAAACGCTCAGCGCGATTTCCTTAGAGGTGTAAAACGAGAGCAGTACAAAGAGCATCAGCACGAGCAGCATCCAGCATACGATCCATATGATCTCTCCCGCCAGCACGCCATAAGGGATGGTAGTGACGATATCCCATTCAAGCTGCGGAATTGAGAAATGAACGGGCATTGAGGCAGCAAGCACGGATTTCGTGGTGAGCGGATAGCTATCGGCACGCGGTTTGCCGTCGATATGCTGTGCAATCGGGGGAAAGTCGGCCGTCTGCACATCTTCGGTTCGGTAGATGAGCTGGTCGTTGTTGCTGGCAACATAGCGTGTCAGGCCCTGTTTAGCATAGGTTTCGTCAGCCAATTCCTTAAACACGAGCGCCTTGTCTAGGCAAACCACCAGTAAGCCGATATTCTGCGAGTTACCCTGTGCATAGAGACGCCGCGCGCACAGTAGCACGCCGCCGTCCGCGTCTCCCTGGCCGATTGCGGAGTCGTCAATCACGAATACGCCTTCGCCGGAATAAGCCGGGTTGTCGTATAGCATACGAAATAGCCTGTTAGAGCCGAAGTCAAGCGTAGCGTGCGGCCCACGATAGACGTTGAGCGGAAAACCGTGTATAGTAAAAACGTATACATCGGTCACAACCTCGTAGGTGCTGAAGTGCTGTTCGGTCAAGAGCGTCGCGCCGCGCAACGCGAGATAACGTGCATCCGTATCTTGAAACAGATAGCCGCGCAGCAGCGCCTGCACCGCCGGCTCCTGTGAATAGCCCCTCATCTCATCGTCGATCTGCACGAGCAGGCTGAGGACGTTGGCTGAGTAGACCTCAAGAAAACGGTGCTCCCGCTCGCTCAGGCGGCGCATCGATGTGTTGACATAAATGACCACCGATAAAAGCGTAACCAGCATAAGAGATACGCTTCCGACGAACACGCTGATGTTGTTGACGCGGCGGAATACATTGCGCCGCCTAAGATAATGGTAAAATCGCGTCATAGGGCCACCAAAAAGGGTGAATTTCGCTTTTACTATAGCACGGAGGGTATCAATTTTACAAGTCGGCGCGAAAAACCGGCATAGAGGAAGGAAATGGACAGATGCGAAAGCTGGTAGCGGTGCTGGCGGTATTGCTAGCGATTGCAGCAGCCGTTTGGCTCTGGAGGAAAGAACATACGGCTCCGCAGGCCGAGGCAACGACGCTCATTTTATGGTGTGTGGGCGAAGAAGCCGTGCGTGATTATCAGGAACTCGCCGTGCTTTGGAACCAGGAACATTCGGAGCAACGCATCGCGTTGGAGACGCATGTTATGCGCGCGCAGCAGTTGGTCAACCGACTTGATTCGGTTTTCGAGGGGCACACGCTCGCCAATGACATCTTGCCCGATCTTGTAGATATCCCCTGCGCCGAACTTGCCCGGTACGTATATCCGAATGCCAATAATCTCTATCCGCTGGACAAGATCCTAAAGGCCGGCGCGCGGGAAGCGACGGCCGCCGATGCGCCCGCAATGGTGAACGGTAAATGCTTCGGGCTGGTCTATGCGGGTGATCTTGCAGTGCTCTGCTGCGATGCGTCGATCTATGAGCAGTATGTTGGAACGGAGACTTTTAACTTGGAGCTGCTTGAGAGGATCGCACAGAGGTACCAGACGCAGACTGGGCACGCCTTTCTTGGCGTAGATTATTACGACGACAGCGTCTACGTTGCATTATGCGAGGCGGCTTCCTTGTGTGGCGCGTCAGCCGGGGAGGCCGCGGAAGAAGCGGCCGGGCTCTTGCACACACTGCGCCAAGAGGGGGCAAGTGCCCCCATCGATGGCGCGGGCGTATGCGGCGACGCGTTCGTAGAAGCATTGGGGGCGCAGAACCCCGCGGCTTTTATCACACCTTTATCTGAGGCGCTCCGCTTTGCGCACAGGTGGGAGGATACGGCAAAGTCCCTAGTGCTGGTTCCGCTGAGTGCTGGGAACGGTACAGCGCTGATCCTTCCTCAGACCGCGACAGCCGTTCCCATCAGATGCGCGCAGCCTAAGCTGGCACGGGAATTTCTAAGCTTCGCACGCTTTTCCGAGCAAGCGCGTGCCTTCCCGCTGCTCTATCGCGGCGTGGAGGAAGCTGGGGCGCTCTATGACGGGGCATCCGGCCTATTCTTCCGCCAGGACCCCGCATTGCTCACCTCTGGCGCATGGTATTCGCCGCCGAATAGTGCCCTTTACATCTGGGGCGAGAAGGACTACGCCTCCGCGGCATTTGACGGCGCGCCCTGAACGCTTCGTGCTTATATTTCACAGACCCCGGATGATTTCCATCCGGGGTTTCGCTCTTGTGGGGGGAGGCGGCATGCGGCGGAACCGCGCAGGATGGTAAAAATCAAGCAGTTTTGTGCGGTTTTTTGTTGTTTACTTTTGCCGTGCTGTAATAGAAAATAAATACGTGGCAGACAGATTCCAACATAAAATTACGGAGGAAAATTGCATGAAGAAATCCCTTGCGTTTGTGCTGGCACTACTTATGGCACTCTCATTCGTAGCCTGCAGCAACGGTACAACAGGGGCCGCCAACCCCCCCTCGGATAGCCAACAAGCCGCTCAGCCTACCCAGACCGCCCAGCCAACGGGTGATACCCAGCAGGGCGAGCAGGACGAGAAGCTCGTGATTGCGCTTTCGGTTCAGAATCTCGCGAATGTGTTTTGGGTCTCCTGGTCCGAGGCGATGCAGCGTGAATGCGAGGAGCTGGGCTATGAACTGATCGTCAACGACGCTGCGGGCGATGTCGCCAATCAGATCAGCGCCTTTGAAAACTGGATCGTACAAGAGGTGGATGCGATCATCGTCGCGCCCGCCGATGCCGGCGCACTCCAGCCCTCCGTCGACGAGGCCATGACTGCCGGCATCCCTGTGATCAACGCGGCAACCCGCCTTGAACGCTATACCGCTTATGTCGGCGTCGACCAGTATACCTACGGTTATAACATAGGGCAAGCCGCAGCAAACTGGATCAACGCAAATCTGGCCGAAAAGGCGGAGGTTAAGTGCTGCCTGCTCAACGACCCAACCCAGACCAACATGATTACACGTTCGGAGGGTATCGTTGCCGGCTTGACAGAGAACGCGAAAAATGCGGTTATCGTGGCCGAGCAGAAGGCCCTGACTGCGGATGACGGCGTGACCGCAGCCGAAACCGTCCTGCAGGCCACACCCGATATCGATTGCTTCGTAGGCATCACCGATGCTTCGATGCTGGGCGCCTACGAGGCCATCAAGGGCGCGGGCATAGATTCCTCCAAGATGTGCCTTGTTGCCTGCGACGGCACTTCGGAGGCCCTTACGCTCATTAAGGACGGTACCTGCTATCGCGCAACGGTTGCAATCGACATCCCCGGCACCGCCCATCTCAACCTCTGGCAGGCTATAGATGCCGCACATGGTAAAACCGTAGAGGACGTCAAGACGCAGACCACGCCTGTCACCAGCGAAAACGTGGACGAGTGGGGAAAGTAAGTCTTACGCACATGACCTAGGTTCGGGGACGCGCGTTTGACGCACGTCCCCGAATTTTTCAGGCGAAACCCTCAACAAAATAGGAGGCTCCTCATGAACACCCAACCTGTTCTTGACGTCCAGAATCTGACTAAGATCTATCCCGGCGTCATCGCGCTGGATAACGTACATATTCAAATTAAGCCAGGCGAAGTCCACGCACTCATCGGCGAAAATGGCGCGGGGAAATCCACGCTGATCAAGTGCATTACGGGCGCGGTGGCCCCGACGTCGGGAGAAATAAGCTTTTGCGGTCAAAGGCTGGATCGGATCACACCGCAATCCGCCATCGAACTGGGCATCTCCGCTATCTATCAGGAATTCAACCTCGTACCTTACCTTTCGGTTGCAGAAAACATCATGATCGGGCGGTACCCGAACAGGCTGCATATCGTCAACGATAAAAAAATGCGCCAGGCGGCGCAGGCGATCATCGAGGAGTTAGGCGTACCCATTGATATCGATACTGCCGTTCAGGAACTCAGTGTCGGCTATCAGCAACTGGTGGAGATCGCAAAGGCGGTCTCTCGCGATGCCAAGATGCTCATCATGGACGAGCCGAGTGCTGCGCTGACCAATAACGAGCTGCATTATCTGTTCGAGATCATCAAGCGACTTCGAAAGAAGGGTATCAGCATCCTGTATATCTCCCATCGACTCGAGGAGATTTTCGAGATCTGCGACCGCGTCACAGTGTTTCGCGACGGCAAGTATATTGACACTGTTAACATCGAACAAACGGATCAGCAGACGCTTATCAGATTGATGGTCAACCGAGAATTGACCAATATCTATCCCCATCAGGTGCTGCCCAAGGGCAAGATGGCGTTGGAAGTGAAGGGCTTATGCACCCCGATGCTGCGCGACATCAGCTTCTCGGTCAGAGAGGGTGAAATCCTCGGATTCTCCGGCCTGGTCGGTTCGGGCCGCACCGAGATTATGCGCGCGATCTTTGGGGCAGACCGGATGGACGCGGGCGAGCTTACGTTATATGGCAAGCCTTACAAGCCCTCTACCCCTAGGAAAGCGATTATGCAGGGGATCGGGCTGATCACGGAGGACCGTAAGCAACAGGGATTGGTCCTAGATCTGTCTATCCGCGAAAACGTCGTGCTCGCAAATTTGAAGGGCATTGCCAATTCCCTTGGGATTACGAATCCTGCGGCAATAGACCGGGCCACCCAAGAATTGTGTGAAAAGCTCCAGGTTAAAGCGCCGTCTAGCAAGCAGCTTGTGCGAAATCTGTCCGGCGGAAACCAGCAGAAGGTTGTGCTGGCTAAATGGTTGTTTTCCCACTGCGCCATCATCATATTCGACGAACCGACGCGCGGCATCGATGTCGGCGCCAAGCATGAGATCTATATGCTGATGGACGAGCTCGTTCGGCAGGGCAAGGCCATCATTATGATATCTTCCGAGATGCCAGAGATGCTGGGCATGGCCGACCGAATCATCGTTATGCATGAGGGGAAGATGATGGCTGAACTGGACGCGAAGGAGGCCACGCAGGAGCGAATCCTCACCTTAGCGTCGGGCATCAAAGAATGCGAAGGAGCAACAGAAAGATGAAGATAAAAAAGAAGATTAATATGTCTCAGTTCGCCGTCTTTGCGGCACTTGTCGTGCTGGTAATCTTTTTCGCAATCCGGGCGAACAACTTTATTTCGTTCAAAAACATCATCAATATACTGCGGCAGGTTTCCATGTACGGCATCTGCGCGGTTGGTATGTCTATGGTGATCATGACCAACGGCGTCGATCTCTCCATGAGCTCGACCATGGGCCTAGTCAGCGTGGTTAGCGTTGAGATGATGCATGCGGGACAGCCGATTTGGCTGATTATTCTCGTCTCCGCCGTCTGCGGAGCTATCATTGGCGCAATGAACGGCATGTGGGTCAGCGAGGTCGGCATGTTTCCCATGATCGCAACCATGGGCATGCAAATCCTGGTGCGCGGCATTGCGCTCATCATCACCAGCGGTATGCCGCTCTATAATCTTTATCCGGAATTCCTTCTGATTGGTCAGGGCTACTGTGGTGTCATCCCCGTCCCCGTCATTATCATGCTTGTTCTCTTTGTACTGGGGATATTCCTTCTCTCCCGAACCGTTTATGGGCATCAGATCTACGCCGTCGGAGGCAACCAGGAGGCGGCACGCCTGGCGGGAATCTCCTACAAGGCCGTGCGCTATAAAGCGTATATCATCGCCGGCGTCTGCGCGGCCATTGCAGGACTCGTCTATACCGCACGAACCAATAGCGGTCAGCCCACAGCGGGCACCGGCTTCGAATCCTATATCATACCGGCTTGCGTACTGGGCGGCGTACGTCTGGGCGGCGGGGAGGGCAAGCTTTTGGGAGTGCTGGTGGGCGTGCTGTTCATGGGCGTGCTCAACAACGGCATGATACTGCTCAACGTCAATCAGTTTTGGCAAACCTTTGCGCAGGGCTCCGTATTGTTGCTCGCCGTCACCTTCGACCGCCTGACCAAGGAAGGTAGCCTGCGCGTCAAGGCCAAGGCGACCACCGTGTCTTGAGGATAATGTAATGAAAAAGGTACTGATACGTAAGAACCGCTATGTGGATTCGGTTAGCCTAATGGCCGTGTCGGACAGGCTGGCCCTGGCGCGTGGGGTGCGCAATGCGGAGACGCAGATGGCAACGCCCACCAACATCGAGGTTCTCGCCGGGCTGGGCTACGCACTGCCCACAGATTTGACCCCCAACGATCTGGTGTTGGCGGTTAGCGCCGACGAAGAAGCGGCGGCCGACGGTGCGCTCAAACTGGCAGAGGACCTGTTGGATCACAAAAACACCACGGTCGGCGCACATTACGCCCGGCTGGAGGATATCGACTTGGAGGATGATTATTACGATCTGGCGCAGATTTCCTTGCCAGGCGAATATGTATTCGAGCAGGCCCGAAAGGCGATCGAGGTAGGGCTGGACGTATTCATTTTCAGTGATAACGTCCCCCTGGAGGAGGAGCTTGCGCTCAAGCAGCTGGGTGAAGCGCGTGGTCGGCTGGTCATGGGCCCCGACTGCGGCATCGGCCTGATCAACGGTGTGGCGCTTGCAGCGGGCAGCATCGTGCGGCAAGGCCCGGTGGGTATCGTTGGCGCATCGGGCAGCGGCGCGCAGGAGGTCGCCTGCATCGTCGAAAAAGCCGGGCTGGGCATCTCGTCTATTATCGGCACTGGTGGCCATGACCTTTACCCACAGATTGGCGGCCTAACCATGCTGCGCGGAATAAAGCGGCTGGTAGCCGATCCCAACACAAAAGTGATTGTACTCGTCTCTAAGCTGGCCGATCTGGGTGTGATGGAACATATGCTGCAGGAAGCGGATCAGGAGGAAAAGCCGGTGGTAGCGGTCTTTCTGGGCAGCGATGCCGCGCTTTTTGCCAGCCACCGCGTGCACGGGGAATTTAGCCTTGAGGCCGCTGCGCTCAAAGCGGTAGAGCTTGCGGGCGGCAGCGTGGATGGATTTGCGCTCTCGGATGCGGAAATTGGTCGTATCGCTGCGATCGAAATTGGCAAACTCCGGCCCGAGCAGAAGTATTTTCGCGGCCTCTATTGCGGAGGAACGTTTACCGAAGAAAGCCTCCTCTATTTCAGCCGGCACAACGCGGGCTGCGTGCTATACAGCAATCTCGAAAACAAGTATGCCAAGCGGCTCGCATCTCACACCGTAAGCAAAGGCCACACGATCCTTGACCTAGGCGCGGAGGATTTTACCGCCCAGGCGCCCCATCCCGTGTTCGATCCCTCTCTGCGGCTCAAGCGCCTCGGCCAGGAGCTGGAGGACCCCGAGGTCGCGGTCGTGATGCTCGATTTCATTACCGGGCCGGGGGTCGCGCGTGATCCGTTCACCGGCTTCGCCGAGGCCTGCGCGCGAGAGAAAGCGAAGCGCCCCATCATATTCATTGCTTCGATCTGCGGTTCAATGGAGGATCCGCAGGATGTGGCGCGTGCACAAGGCCTGCTGGCGGACGCGGGCATGATCGTCACAAAGAGCAACTACCAAAGCACGCGTCTCGCGAGTGCGATGATGCTGGCACTAGATAAGAAAGGCTAACAGCTATGGATCAGCACAACAAGACCGAACGCCGGGGCGGGAAGCCGCTCGCGGTCATCAACATCGGGATTTCCGCCTTTTACGAAGCGCTTGTCGAGCAGGATGTCAAAGCGGTTCAACTGGACTGGCGTCCACCCGTCCGGCAGAGTGAAGAAATTGAAAACCTGCTCGATATGCTCCTATAACAACAGGGAGGAAGCGTTATGGATATCAAAGAAAAAATTAACGCCGCCAATAAACAGGCGGTTGACCACATTATCGAATCCGATCCGGTATGGATCGACATTCGTCCTGCTGGCGAGGTTGTCGAAGGGCTTGGCGACTATACCATCACGCACTCCGGCCCGCCGATCGATTATGAGAACATGGTCATGCTACATCGGCGCGGCATGGTCAGCGGTTGCCTTTTTGAGGGCTGGGCAGGGAACGAGGCAGAGGCCATCGCGCTCATCAAATCCGGAAAAATCAAGATCATCAGCGCGCTGGATACCAACACGGTCGGTGCCGGCACAGGAATCATCACCAAATCGGTGGAAATGATCGTCATTGAGGATCGTTCGACAGGCAAAATCGCCGCGACCTTCCCGGCAGAGGGGACTTTCCAGGGCGGCTTCTGCGGCTGGGGCCTTTACTCCCCCGAAATTGCCGGGAACTTGCGCATGATGCGCGAGGAGCTATTTCCTGCCCTACGCGAAATGATTCAAAGGCGTGGGGGCCTCTCGATCAAACCCATCCTCGCCGAGGGCATGCAGATGGGAGATGAGAACCATACCCGCCAGACCGCCGCCGATCTGTTGTTCCAGCACCAGATATTCCTCGATATGCTCTCGCTCGACATTCCGCGAGAGATGCTACTGAAGGTGATGCGCTATGTGATCGAGACCCCGCGCTTCTTCCACTGCTTCGGGCAGGGCGCGAGCCGCAGCGCTATGCTAAGCAACTCCGGGCTTCCTTATTCTACCATGGTTACTGCGGTGTGCGGCAACGGCGTCGAATTTGGCATCAAAGTCGCAGGCCTGGGAGAAGCGTGGTTCACTGCGCCCGCCCCGATGATGATGGGGAAATATACCTCCACCAAATTCTCCGAGAAGGATCAGCTTCCGTGGATCGGCGACAGCTGCGTTGTGGAATGCGCCGGTATGGGCGGCATGGCCGCCGCGGCGAGTCCCATCGTCTGCAATCTGCGCGGTATGACCCTGCGTGAGGCAATCGCCCAGACCCGCGAGATGGGGCAGATCTGCATCGCCCAAAATTATAATTTTCCTATCCCCAATCTCGATTTCGACTTTCTCCCCGTCGGCATCGACATCCGCAAGGTGCTCAAAACCGGCATTGCCCCCGTTATCCACGGCGGCATGTTTAACCATGAAGGTGGCCTAATCGGCGCGGGCTTGGCGCGGATTCCGATGGAATGCTTCGAAAAAGCGATGAAAGCTTTTGGTGCCAAGTATCTGCGCCAGGATATGCGATGAGACAGATTTTTCTGATCAACCTAGGTTCAACCAGTTTTAAATTCAAACTTTATGACGAACAGAAGGGTACGTTCGACTGTACGGCCTCCGGTGAGATCGAGAGCATCGGCGCGGCGCGCTCACCATATCGGGTACGCCGGAGCCGGCAGGACTTTGCGGGCACGGCATCCTGCCCCAAACATGAGGACGCGTTCTCCCTGTGTATGGAGCTACTTGCGGGTGCGGCAGAGCCGCTGCGCCTCTCTGATATCGATGCGATCAGCTATAAAGCGGTGCATGGTGGTTCCCTGCATGGTACGCGCTATGTCGACGGCGAGCTGCTCGCGGAGATGGAGCGCGTCTGCGCTCTCGCACCCGCGCATAACCCGATATATATCCGCCTGATGCGCGCGATATGGCAGAAGTATCCCGATGTGCCGCAGATCGCCCGCTTCGAGACATCCTTTCATGCGACGATTCCCGAATACCGTGCGCTCTATGGTGTTCCTTACGAATGGGCGGAAGAATATGGCATACGGCGCTACGGCTTTCACGGCTCAAGCCACGAATACATTGCCGGGCGCATGCGTGAGCTCGAGCCTGCGGCGAGGCGGGTCGTCTCGCTGCACTTAGGCGGCTCATCATCGGCCTGTGCGATCCTCGATGGGGAAAGCATAGCCTCCAGTATGGGCGCCACGCCGCAGTCGGGACTGTTCCAGAACAACCGTGTCGGCGATTTTGACTGTTTCTGCCTGCGCGTGCTTCTTGAGCATATGAGCATGGAAGAGACTTACGCTGCGCTATCTTCCCAGAGCGGACTTTTGGGAGTTAGCGGCGTATCTAACGACATGCGGGAAATCATTGATGCCGCCCAAGGCGGCAACGTGCGCGCCGGGCTCGCGCTTGATGCCTACTGCGATGGAATCATCGGCTATGTCGGCATGTTTACCGCCTATTTACAAGGCTTGGATGCATTGGTTTTTACAGGTGGAATCGGTATGGGCAGCGCCCTGATCCGTGCGCGCGTCTGTACGGGATTGCGCTATCTCGGCGTACATCTGGCAGAATGCGACGGCAGACAGGGTGATCGCCTGATATCCGTTGCGGATTCCCCGGTGCGTGTCTATGTACTACACACCGATGAGGAGCTGACGCTGGCGCGCTGTACAGTCGCCCTGCTAAGCTGCGAGTCATGAACCGCTTTTGTGCGCTCGCAGCCGACCGAGTTGTGATCGCTCGCCGCATGGATGCCGGCGTGGTACATTCGGTGTTTGAACGCGCGGTGAACCTCCAACGAGCACATGGTGACGCTGGTTGCCGATCCCCATTGGCGTTTGCCGGGCGGCGTCGTGGTTTCTATCGTTTGCATGGCGCAGGCCTGCGCCTGCGAGCCAGGTATGCCGTTTGGACTGGAAGCGGATGTGCTTCGCATCGGGGAGAATTGTATGGTTACTTTGGAGCGTGCAAGGCCTGTCGATACCACCGTTTCTCCAAACGCCAGCTCGACGGCTCCCCGTATTCCGCCCGCTCTGCTGGCCAGAAGCGGGATGGCCGCTCTGGGGCGGCCAGTGCAGCACCGCTTCCAATTATTCTGCTCCGCGCTTGCGGCTGGCAGAATGGATGCCGCGGCGGACGCGCTACAAGGCGGATTGGGACTCGGCCCAGGACTGACTCCCAGCTTTGACGACGCGGCGGTCGGCGCGCTTGCAGCATTTGCATCCCACCTGGAGGACTTTTCCACCCGGATGGAGGAACTCGCCTCGCTAAGGCCTCTTCTTAAACGGCGTACAACGGCGGTCAGCGCGCATTATTTGAGCTGTGCTTTTGACGGATGCTTTTCCGGCCTGCTTAAGGACGTCATCTACGGACTGCCCGACGCCGTTCCTGCGCTGGCGGGCGTCGGCGCTACCTCCGGGCGGGATATGCTCTGGGGCGTACGATTTGCGCTGCTAACGCTAGCTGTACCAGAGGTATTGCGCGATAGAGAGGAAAGTGGGGCGAACGATCAGGCGCGAACTGGCGCCATAATTGCCGAGGATGCTTAGCGGCCCTAGATATCGAGAAAAGTAAAATAATATTGGGAGGAAACGATGGAAATCACAAAAAGCCGCGAACAGGCGGTAGTGGAACAACTGAAGGAGCAGGTGCGGCGGGAGAAAATCATCGCCATTGTGCGCGGCATCCCCGGCGAGAAGATTGTAAAGACAGTCGAAGCGTTGCGGGCTGGCGGGATCCGCTTCGTTGAGGTGACCTTCGCGCAATCGTCGCCATCCTGCATGAAGGATACGCCGGAGGCTATCGCTACACTGTGTGACAGGTTCCCAGACCTCCATATCGGTGCGGGTACGGTTCTTACGCTCGACCAGATGGAGGCCGCGCACAAGGCGGGGGCGAAGTATATTATTTCTCCCAATACGGACGAATGCATTATCGCGCGCACAAGAGAGCTTGGCATGCTATCCCTGCCGGGCGCGCTAACGCCTTCCGAGATCGTGCGGGCGTACGATGCCGGTGCGACATTCGTGAAGATCTTCCCGGCGGCTGATTTTGGCGCTGAATACATCAAAGCCGTGCGCGCGCCAGCGATACCAACATGGCGGAGTATTATGCGGCCGGCGTATGCGGGTTCGGCATAGGCGGGAGTCTGGTGGACAGAAAGCTGATCGATGCCGGTGATTTTATCGCGCTCAGCGCCGCAGCCGGGCGATATGTGGCGGCCGCAGCTCGGATTTCCTGAAGAAACGGAGGAAAAACTATGGGGAAATTAGTTTGCTTTGGTGAGATTATGTGCCGGTTGAATCCGGCGGGTTATCTGCGCATTTCACAGGCGGATGACTTTCTTGTTTCCTTTGCCGGCGGCGAGGCAAATGTTGCCGTGGCGGTGGCGAACCTGGGCGGTGACGCAAAATTTGTAACAAAACTGCCGGATAACGATCTGGCCAGGCACGCGATTCGTATTTTGCGCGGATATGGCGTGGATGTCGACGATATCCTCCTAGGCGGCGAACGCATGGGCATCTATTTCGTGGAAAAGGGCGCTTCGCAGCGGCCGTCCAAGGTGCTCTACGACCGTAAGTATTCGTCGATCTCTGCAGCTGTGTCCACGGATTTTGACTGGGCCACGATATTCGACGGCGTGGACTGGTTCCATTTTACCGGAATTACGCCCGCGCTGTCCGACTCGCTGGTGGATATCTGCCGGGAGGCGTGCAGAGCTGCCAAGGCGAAGGGAATCAAGATTTCCTGCGATCTTAACTATCGTAAGAACCTTTGGACGTCCCTGAAGGCGGGGCAGGTGATGTCTGAGCTGATGGAATATGTGGATGTTTGCATAGCGAACGAGGAGGATGCGGAAAAGGTATTCGGCATCAAGGCAGGCGGTTCGGATGTATCCAAGGGCAATTTGGACCGGCGAGGATATGAGGAGGTTGCGCAGAAACTGATGGAGCGCTTCCACCTCGAACATGTTGCCATCACGTTGCGTGGTAGCATTTCCGCCAGCGAAAACACCTGGGCGGGCATCTTGTATGATGGTAAGCAGTTCTGCGAGTCCAAGGAATATAAGATCAATCTTGTGGATCGCGTTGGCGGCGGCGATTCCTTTGGCGGCGGCCTGATTTATGCGCTGATGAGCGGATATGAACCGAAAAAGGCCATCGAATTCGCGGTAGCGACATCCTGTCTGAAACAGGCGACCGAGTATGATTTTAGCCAATCTACGGCAGGAGAGGTTATGAACCTCGTGGGTGGCGACGGCTCCGGCCGAGTCCAAAGATAGCGAACGTCGATACAGCTCCCTAGGCTAAACGAGATTGCAGAGGGGTGCATCACCGCCAGCGAAAGCGAATCCAAAACCAAAGCAGCGAAGATGACCTTTTAGGCAAATCCTGCTGCCTAGAACAGAACAAGTCTCCGCGAGACCGTACGGGCCTTCCCGGAATGTGTGAAAACTCAAAATTGTGTAAGATAGAGCAGAATTTCCTTGGGGCGGGAAGGCCGGATAGCGGCATTCCCGCCTTGGTTGCATCTTAGATGGAACCGGCGGGCATATCAAGTGAGGCCACGTGCGGCCATTTATTTATCCTTGACGGGCGGGATCGGTTGTTCGGAATCCGATCGGCGAGGAAAAATCTCGATTTTGGAGTGAGTTTGACCCCGGCTGTGCCGCCTGCCGGTCCACTTTTCGTAATATCCATCATGGACAGATACAGCATCTTCAAAAGGACGTCGTCGGTAGGAATGACGAATTTAGATTTTGTTGCCTTCCGAAGCCGACGGTTGAAATTCTCAATAGCATTTGTTGTGTAAACCAGCTTGCGTACCTTGGCGGGATATTTGAAGTTGGCAAGATAGCTAAAAACTCGGAAAACTCTTTCTGAGAATAATTCATTTTCTCTAGAAGTATCATCAATCTTTTTCCTTAGGGGGAATTCTCTGCTGAATGGCAAAGTTATCCCTCCTGACTATCTGTTTCTACGGCCTGCAAACATGCCGCACATTTCGTTTGAGACGCTTTTGTTTTTCCCTGCACAAGGAATTCCTTGAATTTGCGGCAATACGGCAGGCTCGTTTCGCACGGGTCTGATCCGAAATATCCACGGTAGGGACAACGACTCTTGCCAGAAGGGGGGCATCTAGTGCCAACAGGAATTGATGCATCACTCATTTAGTTCCTCCCTCTTGCGGCCTGCTGCTGGCATTTCGCATCCACAGTGAGGGCAGTACGCCAACCGTCCCAGCTCGTTAGGATCATCCCATGGCTCTCCAATTTGGAACCCGCATTTCGAGCATGCATAATTGAGAATTTCGCCCCGGCATTTGTCCCATCTTCCCATGGCCCTCTCCCGGCCCTGGGTGGCCAGGAGCTGCTTAACCTTTTCTTCGAATCCTTCCGGGGAAGCCCCTTCGCAGTGAAGATACTTTTCCGCAAGTGCGCCGAGCTGGATCAAACGGTGGATACGGTTCTTACGGTCAGCCTCGCGCCCGGAGGCGCGATAATCCTTCATACCTTGTTCATTCATGATTTTTCCTTTCCGGCCTAGTGGCCGCTCTCAGCTTTTCAAGGGTGCTTAAACGACAAATCACCTTATCGCAACTCTGGCAATAAGCCAGATTCCCGCCAGTCAGCCGGGCATTATCATACATATCACCGTTATCCTGTTCTTCCCCGGCAAAGCCCTCGCAGGCGCGCACCCTATGATACGTGCATTTGGTATAGATCCCCCAATCGCTGCCACAGTGGGGCAGCGATTGGGAAGCTGTTTAATGGCCATGGCTGTTACTCCTACTTCATTCTGTTTTCATTGAGAACAAGCATAAGCTCCTGGCGCATATATTTGACAAATTCTTTTCGGGAATACTTGTAGGTCAGCGCTTCTCTTTCTTGTTCTTCTGGCGATAAGGAATTGTACCAATTAAGAAATTCATCTCTTTTTTGGCGCAGTATTTTACGAACCAGAATGGCTTCATCTTTAGAGGAACAGCGGTAAGAATACGTATAACCCTGAAAAGAGCAATATGCACGCCAACCATCCCGGTCACTATCTTGACACACGCCCCGCATGCCAGAGTTGTTGTTTGGCTGCAATTCAGAATCAGGTTTTGATATTAAATCTAGGTTTGTTCCAAAGACTAGCTTGGTCTTAAGTCTATCTTTACATCCGCAAGAGCGTTTACTACCATTTCTCAACGCGGATGCACTTACGTAAACAGTATTGCCGCAATCACAGAGGCATTTCCAAACCACGCCTTGTCCTCTATTGCTGTATGAAGGTTCAATAGCTGTCAGGTAATGGTATTTTCCACTTCTTATATCAACCTTTCGTGTCTCTGGGAAAGTGTGTATTTGTTTATCCCTATTCTCTTGCCCCAAACATCCGCATGATTTTGTGCCACCGCTTCTAAGTGCGGATGTGCTTACGTAGGCTGAATATTTGTAACCGTCAAAAACCCAGTCACCTATCCAAGAATCGCCTAAACTGCGACAATA
>CAZAZI010000008.1:0-6042 GCA_964489575.1 uncultured Oscillospiraceae bacterium
TGCTGCTCTGCTCCTGGATGGATACGGGCAGGGGGATGAGCCGCACGCCCGCGCCGGTTGCCAGGGTTTCGGCCTTGGCTTTGGCATCCGCCATGGCTGCGGCCAGGGCCTCTACATAGGCTGCGGAAGCATCGGTAACGGCGTATTCCGGCCCCCGCACATTCGAAGCGCCTGCGGCAATAGCCTGGGATATCACCGCACCCACCTTCTCCGTTTTGCGGATGACCACGATCAGCTCGCAGGTGGCCTCGTATCCTTCGATGACGGGGGGCGTTTTGTCGTAATTGTAGCGCTCGGATACGTTGACGGAGCCGGTGTTGATATCGGCCTGCGCCACACCCTCCGCCTTGATGGCTTCCAGCACGGCGGTGGTCAGTTCCGCGTTTTGCTGCTGCGTATCGGCTGCTTCCTCACCCTGGTTACGGATGGTGAAATACACAGTGGCTTTATCCGGCGCCAGCATCACCTTTCCCTCCCCGCTCACCGTGATGGTGCTGCGCAGATCTACATACACCGCTTCCTCCTCCTTTTGCTGCACCTGCTGCTGAATCTGTTCTTCGCTCTTGCAGCCGCCCGCCGCCGCGGCAAGCCAGATAAGGGCCAGGCCCAGGGCCGCATAACGGGCCGCTTTACTTGTTTTCATTCTCATTCGTATCCTCCTGCTTCCGCTCGGGATTCACCCAGGCCGGCGGCTGGTTCTTGCGCGCCTTGGGCGGTTTTTCGGCTTTGCCGCGCCTGCGGACGGCCCGCCGGATGATGGCCGCGATCCCCCAGCCGATCAGCGCCAGCAGCACCAACACGGGCAGGGAGCTGACAAACCAGACGAAGAAGTTCTCCAGGAACACGCCCACGCCGCTAAGGTTGGAGGTAAAGCCCTTGCCGATGCGCTCGCCCACGCTCTGTGTGGCGGCGGGGCCGGCGATGAGGCGTTCCTCATTCATGTAGAGGTAGACGGTGGTATAGTCGATTAAATCGTCATAGCGCCGCAGCTGGGTGGTCATCTGCTCGATCTCAATGGTCACCTCGGCGATGGCCTTCTCCAGCTCCACGATATCCGCCAGGTTATCCGTGGTCACCAAGATGCTCTTGAGCCGCTCCAGCTGGGTTTTGAGCACATCCAGGCGGGTCTCGCTGTCGTAATAATCCAGCGTTACATCCTGTGTGGATTTGCTGGTGTGGGTGATGGTGCCGGTGCCCCCGGCAAATTCCATGAAAGCCTCCGCTTTATCGGAAGGGATGCGGAAGGTAAGGCTGGCGCTGCGGCCATAGTCGTTATAGGTCACGGGCTTGGTGCCGCTGACGCTGCCATCCTGCACATAGCCGCCCAGCTCTTCCGCCTTGGCCGTGAGCAGGGCGTAATGCTCATCGAACGCATCCGTGGTCATCTCTAAATTATAGGTAGCGATGATTTTGTGGCCGCCGTAAAGATCGGCATTGGACCGGTTCGCCGTGCTTTGGCTCTCGCCCTCGAACACGCCGCCTGCGGCCATGTCGTAGGCGGGCGCGGCAGCCGCGGGCTCTGCGGCGGGCATCTGCGCCTCCATGGATTCGGATTTCGAAGAGCAGCCGATCGCCAGCAGCATGGCCAGCGCCATTAGAATGGTAAAGAACTTCTTCATGGTGTTCCCCCCCTTTTGGTTTTGGTGGTTTTCATCTATGAAACGTACAAGGGACGTGAAAGGTTGCATTTCATTATATCAGAGGCAGGAAAAAAAGGAAAGCCGCCCCTTGACAAGCAGAGCTGCCGCGGTGTATCCTATTGTCGAATTCTTACTTGTTTAATTGGAATTGATTCACTCGGGATTGGATGGCCGGAAATCACCCCGCAGGTTGGCCCGGCATATGTTGGAACAAGCCGCATCCCGCGACTTTAATTTTAAGAAAGGATATCAGCATGCGGGCATACCGCGCATGCTGATCGGTACATAGTTCCATGTTTAAGAGACTGAACGAACTTTTAACGGCCTACCAGCAAAAGGATCCGGCCGCCCATTCCAAGCTGGAGATATTCCTGCTCTATCCGGGTGTGCACGCCCTCATTTGCCACCGCGTGGCCAATTGGCTCTACCATAAGAACCTTCGTTTTTGGGCGCGCTGGGTATCCGAAGGGGCCAGGCGGCGCACTGGCATCGACATCCATCCGGGCGCGACCATCGGCAGGCGGCTGGTGATGGATCACGGTACGGGGATCGTCATCGGCGAGACCGCCGTTTTAGGGGATGACATCCTGCTCTACCAGGGATGCACCCTGGGCGGCAGCGGCAAGGATACGGGCAAACGCCACCCCACCCTGGAAAACCACGTAACCGTGGGCGCGGGGGCCAAGGTTCTGGGCAGCTTTACCGTGGGCCAGGGCAGCCGCATCGCGGCCAACGCCGTGGTGCTCAGCGCTGTGCCGGAGCACGCCACCGCCGTGGGCGTTCCCGCCCGGGTCGTCAAGGTGGCCGGCCGCCGGGTGGACGATCTCGACCACACCCACATCCCCGACCCCATCATGCAGGAACTCTGCCGCATCAACCGCCGCATCGACGAGCTGGCGCAAGGCTAAACCCTTCGAGGGCAGCGGCCCCGAATCCCTTAAAATTAGGGGCCTCTTCCTGCCATATTGCAGATTGTTCACAATATTCTCCCATCCAGCGGTTGAACGGGGCCGGAATCTTAGGTAAAATGATAATCGGTCAATATTGCTGATGGGAGACGTTTTATGCACAAGCGCTTGCTGCTTATCATGAACCCGGCCGCGGGCGTGCGGAAGGCCAACCGCCACCTCACGGCCATGGTGGCTTTATTCAACGCCCACGGCTATATCTGCACGGTGTTTTGTACAGCGGGCCGGGGGGATGCCACGCGCATCGCCCGGGAAAACGCCCGGGATTTTGACCTGGTGGTCTGCGTGGGCGGGGACGGCACGCTCAACGAGGTGCTGGGCGGCATGGTTGAGGGCGGAGCGCACACCCCCATCGGTTATATTCCCGCGGGCAGCACCAACGATTTTGCCAGCAGCCTCTCTCTTTCCAAGGATGTCCTCAAGGCGGCCAACGATATCATGGAGGGCGCGCCGAGAATCCTGGACGCCGGCAGTTTCAACGGCAGGCTTTTTACTTATGTGGCCAGTTTTGGGGCCTTTACCGAGGCCAGCTACGCCACCCCGCAGCGCTCTAAAAACCTTTTGGGGCACCTCGCGTACGTGCTGGAGGGCATTAAGGATTTGCCCAATATCCATCCCGTGCGCCTGGCCCTGGAGGCCGGCGCACGGCGCTTCGAAGGGGAGTATATCTTCGGCGCCATCAGCAACGCCACTACCCTCGGCGGCGTGCTGACGCTGGATAAGCAATGCGTAGCCATGGACGACGGGCTCTTTGAAATCACCCTCATCAAAATGCCCCAGAATCTGATTGATCTCAACCGCATCGTGCTTTCTTTGCAGACGCAGCAATACGACGAGGAGCTGATCCACTTTTGCACGGCGCAGCAGGCCGCCGTTAGCGCCCCGCCGGAGATACCCTGGACGCTGGATGGCGAATACGCTCCCGGCAGCGCGGACATCCGCATTCAAAACCTGCATCACGCCTATTCAATGATCATAAACAACAAAAAGCGGGAGGGCTCCAGCCTATGAAATTCGATCTGCGCGCCCCCCGATACCGGCATTGGCTTTGGGCCCTGTATCTGCCGCTCTACCTGGCGGCCTTCTTTTTGGTGGAGCATTATATCGGCTGCGACGCGCCCTACTGGGTCTCCTATTGGCCCCTGCTGGATGACGCCATCCCCTTCCGCCCACCCTTTGTGCTGGCCTACTACCTTTGGTTCCCCTATATGGTGCTCACGGGGCTTTACCTGGCGCTCCGCTACCCGGATTGTTTCCGGCGGTATATGAAGGCCATCGCCGGGGGCTTCACCTTCTGCATCCTCTTTTTCATCGTCTTCCCCAATGGGCAGGATCTAAGGCCCGCCGTCTTTAGCGAGGACAACCTCTTCACCTGGATGATCGGCCTAATCTACGCCGCGGATACCAACACCAACGTGTTGCCCAGCATCCATGCCTACGGCTCCATGACAGTGGTGTTTGCCGCCTATGATTGCCCCGCCTTCAAGCCCTGGCTGCGGGCCCTTTACACGCTGCTGGCAGGGCTGATCTGCGCGGCCGCGCTGTTCATCAAGCAGCATTCCATTCTCGATATTATAGCTGGCGTTTTGCTGGCGGTTCCTGTATACTTTCTGGTATACGCGCCGGCCGGCCGCAAAAAAGCGCAGGACGGCGCAAATCCAAAGTAAAGGTATAAGCGCCTATGCCCGCTCTTATCCATACCCTGCTCATCGTCTGCCCGCTGCTGTTTTTGGCGGGCTTTGCCGATTCCATAGCCGGCGGCGGCGGCGTAATCAGCGTGCCCGCGGGCCTGCTGGCGGGCATCCCCATTCACACCGTATATGGCACCAATAAATTCGCCATGAGCTTTGGCACGCTCACCAGCATGATACAATACGGCCGCAGCGGCAATGTCTCTTGGCGTACGGCCCTGTTTGCGGCAACCGGCGCTTTGGCCGGCTCCAATTTCGGCGCGCGGCTGGCCCTGCTTTTGAGCGAAAAATACCTAAGCTACTGCCTGATGGTCCTCCTGCCCGCAGCCGCCCTTTTTCTGGCCCTTAACAAGGGTTTCGGCCAAGAGCCCAGGCCCAAAAACCATTCAAACATGCAAGAAGCCCTGCTGGCCGTTTTCATCGGCCTTGTCGTGGGCGCTTACGATGGTTTCTTCGGCCCCGGCGCGGGCACCTTTTACATCGTCCTCTTCTGCTCCCTCCTGGGTACGGATCTCATACGCGCCAACGGCAACGCAAAGGTGGTGAACCTGGCCAGCAACATCGGCGCGCTCGCGGCTTATATCCTCAATGGCAAGGTCTGGTTTGCCGTGGGTATCCCCATGGCCCTCTGCTCCATGGCCGGCAATTTTCTGGGCAGCCGCTTAGCCATCCAAAACGGCGCGCGCTTTATCCGCCCTGTGATGGCCCTGATGATCGCGCTGCTGTTCGTAAAGGTGATTACGGATTTCGTTTTGTAATGTATGGGCAGGGCTGGATGCCCATATCCAGCCGCGCGCTGCATACATAGGCGCAACCTGCAAAATACGCGGCCCGGCGCATTCATGCGCCGGGCCGTTGCTGTATGTTCGATTCTTGTTTTTGCTTATTCCTGCGAATCGCTGCCGTAGCGGATGCAGGCCTGGGCCGCCGCAAGGCGGGCGATGGGCACCCGGAAGGGAGAGCAGGATACGTAGTCGAGGCCGGCCTGGTGGCAGAATTCCACGGAAGAAGGATCGCCGCCATGCTCGCCGCAGATGCCCATCTTCATGCCGGGGCGGGTGCTGCGGCCCAGCTTCACGGCCATCTTGATCAGCTTGCCCACGCCCACCACATCAAGGCGCACGAAGGGGTCGAATTCGTAGATCTTCTTGTCGTAGTAAGCATCCAGGAACTTGCCCGCATCGTCGCGGCTAAAACCAAAGGTCATCTGGCTCAAGTCGTTGGTGCCAAAGGAGAAGAACTCGGCCTGGCGGGCGATCTCCTCTGCGGTAATGGCCGCGCGGGGGATCTCGATCATCGTGCCCACCATATAGGGGATATCTACATTGTTTTCGGCCAGTACTTCCTTGGCCGTTTTGTCGATGATATTTTTAACGTAGGCCAGCTCCTTTTCCTCACCGACCAGGGGTACCATGATCTCGGGTACCACTTCAGCGCCGATTTCCCGGCGCACGTTCACGGCCGCCTCGATCACGGCGCGGGTCTGCATCTCCGCGATCTCGGGATAGGTAACGGAAAGGCGGCAGCCGCGGTGTCCCATCATGGGGTTGAACTCATGCAGGCCGGCGATGGTGGCCTTGAGCTTGTCCACCGTAATGCCCATGGTTTTGGAGAGCTCCTGGATATCCTCTTCCTTGCTGGGCAGGAACTCGTGCAGCGGCGGATCCAGGAAGCGGATGGTGACGGGGTTGCCCGCCATGGCCTTGTAGATGCCCTCGAAATCCTTGCGCTGCATAGGCAGGA
>CAZAZI010000008.1:6052-16382 GCA_964489575.1 uncultured Oscillospiraceae bacterium
CCTTGTAGCCCAGGGTTTTCGCGATGTGCACGGAGAGGGCGGCCCGCCTGGCCTCTACGCTGGGAGAGAGGATCATCTCGCGCATCACGGGGATGCGGTCTTCCTCAAAGAACATATGCTCCGTGCGGCAAAGGCCGATGCCTTCCGCGCCGAATTTAAGGGCTACGCTCGCATCGTGGGGATTATCCGCATTGGTGCGCACCTTAAGGCGGCGAAGTTGATCCGCCCAGCCCATCAAGCGGGCGAAGTCGCCGCCGATCTCGGCCTCCACAGTGGGGATCTGCTCGCCGTAGATGAAGCCGGTGGAGCCATCCAGGGAGATATAATCGCCCTCGTTGAAAGTGCGGCCATCCAGGGTAAATCGTTTGTGGGCCTCGTCCATCTCGATCTCGCCGCAGCCGGAAACGCAGCAGGTGCCCATGCCGCGGGCCACCACCGCAGCGTGGCTGGTCATGCCGCCGCGCACGGTGAGGATGCCCTGGGAGTGGTGCATGCCTTCGATATCTTCCGGGCTGGTCTCCAAGCGAACCAGGATCACCTTCTTGCCCTGTCCGACCCACTTCATCACATCTTCCGCCGTGAATACCACCCGGCCCGCGGCCGCGCCCGGAGAGGCGGGCAGGCCCTTGCCGATGGGCTTGGTGTTTTTGAGCGCCTTGGCGTCAAACTGCGGATGGAGTAAAGCGTCCAGCTGCTTGGGGTCTACCATCATCACGGCTTCTTTTTCGCTGAGCATACCCTCGTCTACCAGGTCGCAGGCGATCTTAAGGGCAGCGGCTGCGGTGCGCTTGCCGTTGCGGGTTTGCAGCATGTAGAGTTTTTTATCTTCGATGGTGAACTCCATATCCTGCATATCCCGGTAATGCCGCTCAAGCTTATCGCAGATATCGACGAACTGCTGGTAAGCATCGGGCATGATCTGGGCCAGATGGTCGATGGTCTGCGGGGTGCGCACGCCGGCAACAACATCTTCGCCCTGGGCATTCATCAAAAACTCGCCAAAGAGCTTCTTCTCGCCTGTAGCGGGGTTGCGGGTAAAGGCTACGCCTGTGCCGGAGGTATCGCCCATGTTGCCGAACACCATCATCTGCACGTTAACGGCTGTACCCCAATCCGAGGGGATGTCGTTCATGCGGCGGTAGTAAATGGCCCTTGGGTTTTCCCAGCTGCGGAAAACGGCCATAATAGCGCCCATAAGCTGCTCTTTTGGGTCGGACGGGAAATCCTTGCCGAGCTTGTTTTTATATTCGGCCTTGAACTGCTCGGCCAAGACTTTGAGATCTTCGGCGGTCAGCTCGGTATCCAGCTTCACGCCGCGTTCGGCCTTCATTTTATCGATCAGCTCTTCGAAATACTTTTTGCCGACCTCCATCACCACATCGGAATACATCTGGATGAAGCGGCGGTAGGAGTCATAAGCAAAGCGGGGGTTGTCGGTCTTCTTGGCAAAGCTCTCCACCACCTCGTCGTTAAGGCCAAGGTTGAGGATGGTATCCATCATGCCTGGCATGGAAGCGCGCGAGCCGCTGCGCACGGAAACCAGCAGGGGGTTTTCCTTATCGCCGAATTTCTTGCCGCTCAGCTCCTCGAGCCGGGCCATGTTTGCGTAAATCTCTTCCTGGATGGACGGGTCGATCTTTTCCCCATCCGTATAATACTGCATACAGGCTTCCGTCGTTACCGTGAAGCCCTGGGGCACGGGCATGCCCAGTCCGGTCATCTCCGCAAGGTTAGCGCCCTTGCCGCCCAGCAGATCGCGCATACCGGCATTGCCTTCACTGAAAAAGTATACGAACTTCTTTGCCATATTTCTTCCTCCTCAAATAATTTCATATATAAAACTCTTATATATCTGCGGCCAACAGCCAAGAGAAACAAGCCATGTTTCCAAGGCTTCACCATTATAACATACAATGGGAAATAATCAACTGTTTTGAGCCGTTTTATGCAGCGTTTCTTGCATTATGATTGCTTATGTTTTGTCGGAATGATTTTTATTATGCAGAATTCGACAGGTTGCTCTATAGGAGAGGCTTATGGTTTTGAACGAACCTTAGCAACGCAGCTGGCCCGCGGGGCGGAGCTTGCGCTCCAGCACGTTTTCCGCATATGCGTTGAGGGCAGCTTTAAGCTCCGCGCGCACCCGCTCGGGCAGGGCTACCTTTTCCATCTCTTGGTTGGAAAGCAGCAGCATGCGGCGCACGGCTTCCAGCGACAAGGGGCTCACGGCGATGCTCTCGGGCCGCATGCAGGCCCCGCACACAGCGCCGCCCGCACAAGGGTCGAAGCCCAGGCGGGGCAAAGCGCGCAGATCCTCCCCGCAGCAGGCGCAGCGGGTAAGGCGGGGCGTATAGCCGAGAAGCGCCAAACAGCGGGCCAAAAAACAGAGGGCCACATCCACAGGAGCCTGCTTGCCGTAGGCGGCGTAGCTGAGCGCGTAATAGAGCAGGTCGAAAAGCGCCTCGCTCTGCTGGCCCTTAGGCGTGCAGGCCTCCGTAACGGAGAGCATGTAGGCCCCGGCGGCCAGGCGGTCCATATCCTCCCTAAGGGCATAAAAGCGCTCGCGCACATCGCAGGCGTCCACCGTATAGCGGCCCCGGCCCTCGAAGAGGACGAATTCGCCATAGGTGAAGATCTCGCTACACGCCAAAAGGGCGGAGCCGCACTTACGGCAGCCCCGGGCCGCAGCCGTTACCGTACCCTGCTCCCTGGTAAATATCGTGAGGATGCGGTCGTTATCCCGGTAGTTGGCATGGCGCAACACGATGCCGTTGAGGGTGAGGCTTGCCATCCGGGCCTCCTTCCAGAATTGTCATGGATTGCTTGGCATGGCGGCCCCTAGCCGCGCCGATACTGAAAACAGGGAAGCGGCCTTTTAGCCGCTCCAGCGAAAGGAGATGCGCCCATGACGCACAAACAAAGGCCCGAGGCCGGGCAGGAATGGAACCGATTCTCCCAAACAGGACACCCGGCGGATTACCTCGCTTACCGCGCTTCAAGAAGCCGCCGTCCGCGCGGCTCAAAACCCCCTGGCGATCACTCGTAGCCCAGCTCGCCCAGCATAGAGGCGCTGTTGCGCCAATCTTCCTTCACTTTGACCCAAAGCTGCAAATTGACCCGGCTGCCCAGCAGCCACTCCATATCCTTGCGGGCCTCGGTGCCGATGCGCTTGAGCATGGCGCCCTGCCGGCCGATGAGGATGCCCTTATGGCTGGCGCGCTCGCAATAGATGGTGGCCCAGATATCCTGCACGCCATCCTCCCGCGCTTCGATCTTATCGATGCCCACCCCCAGGCCGTGGGGCACCTCTTCCCGGAGGAGCTGCAAAGCCTTTTCCCGAATGATCTCGCCACAGATGATCCGCTCCGGCTGATCCGTAACCATATCCTCCGGGAAATACTGCGGGCCTTCCACCAGGTAGGCCGCGAGCGCTTCGGTCAGCTGCTCCACGCCCCGGCCCTCCAGGGCCGAGAGCTTGATGATCCGGCGGATAAACGGCTCCTTTTCGAGCCGTTCACGGGCGGATTCGATATCGTCCAGCGTGCAAAGATCCGCCTTGTTGATGCCTGCCAGCACGGGTGCCTTGGCTTCCCGCAGCTTGTCCAGCAAGGCTTCATCCTTGGGGCCAATGCCGCGCTTTGCATCCACCAAAAAGAGGATGGCCTCCACCTCGTTGATCGAATCGTAGGCCACCTTGAGCATGTAATCCCCCAGACGGTTCTTGGGCGTGGTTACCCCCGGGGTATCGAGGAAAACGATCTGCCAGCCGGGCCGCGACATCACGCCCATGATGCGGTTGCGGGTAGTTTGCGCTTTATCCGAAACGATGGAGACCTTTTGGCCCACCAGGCGGTTCATCAGCGTGCTCTTTCCCACATTGGGCGAGCCGATGATGGACACAAAGCCCGAGCGATAGCTCATTGCATATCCCTCGCGCCAAAGGATTCGGGCAGCAGCTGGCCCAGCGTGAGGATTTTGAATTCCCCGGCCCGGTTGGCGCAGACCACGGGCATATCCGGCTCGCAAAATTCGCTAAGCACCTGGCGGCACACGCCGCAAGGCACGGCATAGTTTTCCCCATCCCAGATGATGGCCAGCGCGTCGAAGCTGCGCTCGCCCTCGTATACGGCCCGAAGCACGGCGCTGCGCTCCGCGCATACGGTGGGGCTGTAAGCCGCGTTCTCGATATTGGCGCCCATATAATATGCGCCGTTGCTGGCCTTGAGGCAAGCCCCTACCCGGAAATTGGAATAGGGCACATATGCCCTGCTCCTGGCCTCCGTAGCCATGCGCACCATGCTCCTGGCTTCAAATTCATGGATACTGCTCATCGTAAAACTCCCATCTTGGTCAATATTGCTTCCTGCTTGGCGAACATGGCCGCCGCCTCGCCTTCCTCCATGTGGTCATAGCCCAATAGGTGCAGCGCGCCGTGCACGGTCAAAAAGCTCAACTCCCGCAAAAGGGAGTGGCCATACTCCGCAGCCTGCGCCTTCGCCCTTGGCAGGGAAAGAACGATATCCCCTAAAAAGCCGTCCGGCTCCGCCGCGATATCCTCGCCCTCCTCCATGGGGAAGCTAAGCACATCCGTAGGACGGTCTATCCCCCGGTAATCCCGGTTGAGCGCGCGCACGTAATCATCATCCGCCACCGTGGCCGAAAGCCAGGCCCCGGCCGCACCTTCCTGCTCCATAGCCGCTTCCGCGGCCCTTTTAATGGTTTGCTCGATATCCAAGCCCGCCGGCCGGGGTACCTGCAGGCATACCTCTATCATGCCTTTTTCTCCTCCGGGTATTCGATGCGGTCATGCATGATGCCGCTAAAGGTGCGTAAAAAGCTCTTTTCAATTTCGCACAGCTCATGGAAGGTAAGCGGCGCGCCCGAAAGCAGGTTTTCCGCCCCATCGGTGAGCTTGCTCCAGATTATCTTGTGCACCATTTCCTCCCGGGCTTCCTTGGTGCACTCCCCTAGGCTGCGTACGGCTGCCTCGCAGCAATCCGCCAGCATGACGATGGCGCCTTCTTTGGTGGCGGGCCTGCTGCCCGCGTAGCGGTATTTCCTGGGGTCGATCGGTTCCTCGCCGCCCGCCTGCTGGGCCTTGTGATAGAAATAGGCCATCAGGGAATTGCCATGGTGCTCCGCGGCGATGCGGATCACGGCCCCGGGCAGCTTGTTCTTGGCTAGGATGGTGGCCCCATCCTTCTGATGGGAGAGGATGATGGCCGCGCTCTCCTCCGGCGGCAGGGTATCGTGGATGTTCTCGCCCTGCTGGTTCTCCATGAAATAGAGGGGCCGCCGCAGCTTGCCCACATCATGGTAGCAGCCCCCCACCCGGGCCAGCAAAGGGTCTGCGCTCACACGCTCCGCGGCGCTCTCAGCGAGGGCCGCCACATTCATGCTATGCTGGTAGGTGCCGGGGGCTTCATACATCAGCTGCTTAAGCAGCGGGTGGCTGGTATTCAAAAGCTCGTTGAGCCTGGCCGGGGTGGCGATATCGAAGAGGTTCTCCCAAATGCTCAGGGAACCCACCACCAAGAGGCCGGACAGCACCGCGCTTACCAAGGCCCAAGCCGCCCCCGCCAGGAGGGTAGCAAGGGCCGCGCCCGCAGCCAAATATACCGCAGCCAGGCACAGCGCGCCCACGGAGCCGCCCACCGCGGCCGAGGCGATGATGGCCCCCCGGGTCTGTACCCGGCGCAGGGCGTAGGTTGCGCCGATGCCCGAGGTGAGGGTAAAGAGCAGCATGTCCGCCGCGTCAAAGCCGAACGCGCCGCCCGGCTGCGAGGCCAGCATGGCCGCAAGCAGCGAGAGCAGCACCGAAACCGAAAGCCCGGCCCGCTCCCCCACCAATATGGCCGCCAGCATCACCGCAAGCGGCATGGGGGAAATATGGAGATCCACCATGTTGCATAAAAGGGCTAGCGGCGGCACGGCGATGAGCAGCAGCGCCAGGATCAGCGCCTTTTTGAAATCCTGACAGACCGGACGCTGGGAAATATAGAGATCCGCTCCAAATAGGGCATAGATCACCAGCACGTAAAGGGCCAAGCCGATGCGCACGGGCAGATCCTCCCCCGCGCCCCGCACCATATCCATCTCCTGCAAAAGGGCTATTTGCTCCGCGGTCACCGCCGCGCCCTCGCGCACGATCACATCCCCCCGCTTGATGCGCACCGTTTCCACGGCCGCGGCCGAGGCTGCGCGGGCGGTTTCGGTAGCGGCTTCATCCACCGCGTAGGTGGGCTGCAAATAGGCCGTGAGCGCCAGCGCCCCGGCCTTTTTCAACCCGTTCGAGAGGCTGGTGGAGGCGTTAAGCTCAGCGATGGCCGCCTCGCGCACCTTGGCCACCCCGCCCTCCGCCAAGCCGCCGGAAAGGGCGGTAGTCAGCTTGGGAAGCACGATCTCGCGCAGCATGGTCAACTCGCTATCCTTGGCCGTGAGCACGCCCATGAGGGAATCCTTGTCCAGCGCGGGGCTGGTATTGGCCCCCAGGGAAGCCACGTTTTCTTCCGTGAGCAGGGCAGACCACTCCGCTTCGTTCAAATCTTCGCTGGCCGTTAGACTCTGGGCCTTGGCGCGCACATCCGTTAGGCTTTCGAAGAAGGCTGCGGCCTGCCCCTCCAGCCTTTGCACGGCCTCCGAGTCGATGCGGTAGGCGGGCTGCACGCTGCTCCTGGCGCTTTGGCGCAGGGCCTCCGTGGCCGCTTCGTCTTCCAAGGCGCGGTTGGCGTGGATGGTCTCGGGCGCGGCCTCGCCCGCCCGCACGGCGTAGCGCTTGGGCGTGAGGCGCGCCAGGCCCGAGGCATAAGCCGAAAGGATGGCGAGAATGAGCAGCAAAACCGTTATCAGACTCATATAGGAAGCCTGTCTGGCCTTCTTCTCCCGCGCTTTCGCCATGCTCTCGCCTCCTTTAGCCTTGGTTTCTCCTGGCGCGGGCCCGCGCCTATCGTTCGTTCCGTTCGTAATGCCGGCCGACCTCGGCCCGGTCATAGGCCTTGATGATGCGCTGCACCATTTCGTGGCGCACCACGTCCTTGTGCGTAAGGTAGATCTGGCTGACGCCCTCTATGCCCTCGAGCACCTCCAGAGCGTGGATCAGGCCGCTCTTCCGTTCGCGGGGCAGATCGATCTGGGTGATATCGCCGGTAACCACCACCCGCGAGCCCTCGCCGAAGCGGGTGAGGAACATCTTCATCTGCTCGCAGGTGCAATTTTGCGCCTCGTCCAGGATGATATACGCGTCGTTGAGCGTGCGGCCCCGCATATAGGCGAGCGGCGCGACCTCAATGGCTCCCCGTTCCACCTGCTGATGGAAATTTTCAGAGCCTAAAAAGTCGTAAAGCGCGTCGTAAAGGGGGCGCAGGTAGGGATCGACCTTGTTTTGCAAATCGCCCGGCAAAAACCCCAGCTTTTCCCCCGCCTCCACGGCGGGCCGGGTAAGGATGATCTTCTCCACCTCTTTATTTTTGAAGGCCAGCACGGCCATAGCCACGGCCAGGTATGTCTTGCCCGTGCCCGCCGGGCCTACGCCGAAAACCACCGTGTGCCGCTTGAGAGCGGAAACATACTTCTTCTGCCCCAGGGTTTTGCACTTGATGCGGCGGCCCTTGTTGGTAAAGGCCACGACATCGTCCAGCAGCTCTAAAATCAACTCCGCGTTGCCCTCTTTAGCGAGATCCACCGCATAGCGGATGCGGCTGCGGTCGATATTCTCACCCCGGCGCAGGATGGTCAACAGCTTATCCACCACCGCATGGGCCAGGGCCGCCGCTTCTTCCTCGCCGGTAATGACCACGCTTCCCCCGTCCGTTTTGATAATGGCTCCGGTCTCCTGCTGGATGATGCCGAGGTTTTCATCGAACACCCCGAACAGCCTGAGGACCTCGTCCATACTCTCCAGTGCAATCTCATAGCGGCTCGGCTCCCGGGCCGGTGTAAGTTCCAGCTCCTGCTCGAATTCATTCATCTTTGGCATGCAATGCTCCGCTCTTTGCGATATTTTCCTCGGCAATCACGTTCAAAATAACCGTAACGCCGGCTTCGTCCGTTTGCTGTTCAGCCTGCACAGAAAGGATGCGGGCGCTACGCGCCACGCCCTGCTCCATCAGCTTTTGCACCCCTGCCTCGGCCAGGGGCGTCAGCTCCGCTTCGTTCAAAATTTGCGCCTGCGCCGTAAGCTCGCGGCAGGTGACGCGCACGATCTCGATGGGCAAAATTGCGGGCAGGGTATGGGCCGCGCCCCGCTCTATTTCGTAATCCGCAAAGGGGATCTCCGGCGCGGGCAGGCCGTAGCCCAAAAGGCTCGCTTCCACATAGCTGAAGCTGTTGCCGCTTTGGGCGGGCAGCACCTGCTCATAAGCCGCCGTATAGGAAAAGCGGTAGAGCACCCTGGCGATGACATCACCCCGGGCCTCCACGGCGATGTCGTTGCCCAGATCGCCCGTGATCAGCATCTGCCCCTTGAGCACCGCGTCCCCGGCATTGAAAAGGGCCTTGCCCGAAAGGGGGGTGATGCGCCGAATCACGCCGTCTTTGGCGGCATAGAGGCTCCCGGGGGCCCCCTGCTCTAAAACCTTAGGCGTATCGCCGGCCTCGCGAATGGAAACCTGCAATACCACGCCGTAAAGCTCGGCCCCGGCCCAGGCGATGCGCGAATCCGTAGCCATCACGGCCCGCCCCAGGCCGCCGGTGGTAATATCGCCCCGGGGGATGCCCGGCCGCACGCCCATCTCCGCCAGGGTGGCCACGATCTCTTCCTCGCGCACCTGGTCGCATCCCTCGATGCGCAAAAACCAGATGAAGCGCGAAGCGATCAAAAGGGCCGCCAGCACGGCGATCCATCCAAAGGCCATGATCTTGCGATACCGCAGGCGCGAAAGGGCGATGGGCAGGCCGTGCTTTTCAAGAATGCGGATGCGGCAGCGGAGGCCCCGGTTGAGCTTATGCAGGGCATAAAAGCTCTCCACGCTCACATAGGCCGAGATGCTGCTGCGGCCCGTGCGGGAGACGCCCCAGATCTCCAGCCCCTCCCGAAGCGCCTTGTTCATAAAGCGCTCCAGACCCGTGCCTTCAACCTGTATCATAACATATCCCGCAAGAGAATTCCACATATCCACAGCCCCCTGCGCCCCCTTCCGGCTGGGTCGCGCCCCGTAATTTACATTTTGTTAATCTTTTTTGTTGCTCTTCGCCCCCGCCTCTCCTTCATAGCGCAGGCCCGCCACCCGGCCGCTGATATAAAGCCGCTCAGGGGTGATCTCCCGCAGGGTCAGGCCCTCCCCCGTTACGAAAAGCATCCCCGCCTTCGTATAAAGGCATATCTCCTCCGCGCGGTATTGGTAAACGCCCGCATGGTTCTCAATGAGCGCGTGCTCCCGGCCCAAAACCGTGAGCTTGGGCGTGCCCGCCGCTTCCTCGGGCAGATCCAGGGCGGATAAAAGCCGCCTTCCCAGGCGGATGCGCCGCTTGTTTTTGTGCATAACAAAAGCCCCCATACACGATATCGTATGCGGGCTTGGGCGCAAATATTTAGTTGAGGCTAGCCGCCTTCCTCGGAAAGCTCGTCCATCAGATCGAGGAAGTGGCCGAAGACCTCGTTGAGAAGCACCTCGCTCTCGATGGTGACGTAGGTCTCCTCGCCGTTCTTCTCTTCAACCTTCAGGAGGATGACCTCGGCCTCGTCCTCATCCGGCTCCTCGCCCTCCAGCAGGGGTGAAAGGGCGATATAGCGCTCCTTTTCATAGAGGAAGGTGAGGATATGTTCAAAGTGCGCGGGTTCCCCCGCCTCATCCAGCAACACGATATCATCCAGCCGCTCGTTATCCATAACAGCGCTTCTCCTTTTATAGCTTGGGGTTGGTGGCCAGGTACCCTTGCAGGATCACCACAGCCGCCACCTTATCGACCACCTTGCGGCGCTTTCGCCAATCGAGCTCCGCTTCGCACAGCACGCGCTCGGCCTCCACCGTGGTAAGCCGCTCATCGTAAAAGGTATGCTCCCCCTCAAAGCCCTCTAGCACCGCTTCGGCAAAAGCGCGCACCTTTTCACTTTGGAAGCCGTAAGAACCATCCATATTGCGGGGCAGGCCAAAGAGCAGCCGCACCGGCTCGTACTTTTTGGCCAAGCTGCGGATGTAGGCCGCATCCGCCGCCTCGTCGCCCGTGCGGGTATAGGTTTCAAGCCCCTGGGCGGTAAAGCCCAGCGGATCGCTTACGGCAATGCCGATTCGCTTATCCCCCACATCCAGCGCCAATACACGCCGCATAGATCAATCGCCCTCGTGGGCTTCCACATAGAAGCGCACGAACTCCTCTAAAAGCTCGTCCCGCT
>CAZAZI010000009.1:0-15832 GCA_964489575.1 uncultured Oscillospiraceae bacterium
TCTAATCCAGTCCAACTACAGCATCTTTTAACATTTGGGCATATCCTTCTTTAACTTCTACCGGGGCTTTAATTTTCACCTTGCCGCCAAAGCCAAAAACCCAAGAATAAAACACATGACTAACCGCAATATCCGCTATAACGCGGAACGAAGTCAAATCATTCGCGTAAGTCGGGATATCTATACCAAAGCGGTCAAGGATGGCATCCATTGTGCTATTATCGCAAACTAGTTCGACTTCCTTACGCTCATTGTTATACATTCGGAAGGATGTCTTTATATATTCGTCAATGTCAAATTCCTTTGGAACAGGTTCAATTTGTTTGTCCAGTATTGTGGGTTGTTTATAAATTCTATCCACTCGGAAATTACCGATGCTCTTATGTTTATCAGAGTATCCGACTATATAATAACAGTCACCATCCCAAATGAGATAATACGGACTAAATGTGTACCTTTCACCGTTGTTCTTTAACTTTTTTTCTTTACGAATATTATAGGAATAATATTGGAACGTTATTTTTTTTTCGTTATTAATAGCCGTGTTTATTGTATCGGCAATGTAGAAAATGTCCTCATTGTTTGGCTTGAATCGGCTGTATGCTTTCAAATTTCTTTTCAGGATATCCACACTGTGTCTACTGGCTTGCCCCTGAAGTTTTTTTATAAGTTCATCGCTCTTTTTATCAGTAATAAACTTGGACGACTCAACTGCGTCAATAAGAACCTTAAGCTCCGCGATATCAAAAGTACGAGAGAGAATGTGGTATCTGTTTTGGGTAGATTTAATAGTCTCTATATCAAGTCCACTCTGCTCAAGCGCTTTAATATCATCACCTATTGTCGTGCGGTGTGCACTAATCTTATACTCCTGTTCGAGAATTTCGATGAGCTCATTTGTCGTAAGGACATGATCCTCATCTGTTCTCTCAAGGAGTATTTTCGCTATATATATCGGTCTCAGTTTACTTTCTATGTTCATGGAGGCACCTCATATATTATACCCTTAAAGACTTCGATGGAGAGGACATTCTATTCAACTTCTGTATTCAATTCCCATTCCCATGCTTTTTCAGTATTCTGCAATAATATTGTTCAATTGTCCGAGTACAGTGTTTCTTTATCAGTTTGCGATTATCTTGGGTGAAAATTTTCCATATCGATGGAGAGATTGTTATTATGCCAGTTGCTTTATCAAATGATATAAACTTTTTCTTCTCAAATACAGCTATAGGGTACTTTACTATCGTTTTTTGGGCGGCGATACGATCTATTACATCTTTTACAAACGTACTATCGTCCTTTTCCACAACAAGCCCATTGTTTTTTCTGCTATTATAAAAACTGATAAAAAAATCTACGACATCTGAAAGTAAAGCTTCACCGTGTTTATTTGCCTTTTCAAGGAGTGACAATAGTAAAACTGGTTTGTAGGAATAACTTGTTTGCATGTTTAGGAGTTCGTTCATAAACAACTGAACTCTGTTATAATCAGAATCATCTTGCGAAATGTTATTTTCGTTACATACAACAGTCTTCTTTTTAATTGATTCCAGTAATTTAATGGGATCATCAAAGTCAGACAGATCAAAATCATCAATTTGTAATAGCCATTTATTCTCAGTTTCCATAATGTTTCACCAACATAAGCTTAAATTCCACGCTCCTGCTTGAGTATTTTCATCAAGGCGATTGGGTCATTTAATAGTTCAAAGTTCTCATTTGTACTAAATTGTTTCGAAGTAGCCAATAATGAATCAGGACTGTTGGTATGTTGCTGTTCCGTGTTATTACTTTGTTCCAAAGCTTTTTCTGCTTCAAATAACATTTCTAATGGGTTTACACGAGAAGACTTGATAAATTCAAGATCATCAAAACACCATTCCAGCTCCGAATTAAAAAATGTTTTGTCAAAGCTATTACAAGTCTTTGACGACTGTTCTTTATTTTTAAAGGAAAAATATTCATCAATTGGTATTTTACATAAGTCATCTGCCGGATCGTCATCACAATCATTATTAAAATAAAATGCCGGATACCGTTCATCGGGTTCACAATCGAAACAATATTGGATTTCGTTTATTATGTTGACAATTCCTGAATAGTATTCGTAAAAATCACTAGAATCATTGCGGCACAACAGTTCGTTTCCAAACGATTCCCAATTGATTTTGGGCGTTATTAGTGGACTTATTACACAATCACGGGCAAGTTCGCTGCTTTTTATACAAGAACAACCGATATATAAGCCATTATCACAGACAAACAAAAATATATTGAAGCCATCGAAAGCTTTATTAAATATTTTCATGAATTCTATTCCGTCATATAAAGGGTCAGCACTAAATGAAAAATCAACTGACAGCATACGACAATCAATAGTGCCTTGTTTAGATTGCTTTTGGTAACGGAAATAGTCAACTTCTGAGTTAATACGAGTAATAAAATCTCTTTCCCGCTTTGTATAAACTTCATGACTGTTTCCATCGCTGAAAATCATTCTGCTAAAGGATTTGGTCAAGAAGGATGCATTTTCATTCAGCAACCAAGATGATTGCAAAAACACACAGGAATGCTCTGCCGAATAGCATCTAATGAGATCATCATATGCAGTTTCGATCATAGCATCCTGCGCATTCATGTCTTATCCCCCTACTTGTTTAGAATTTGGTTGATGGCATTTTCCAAGGCTTCACCATCTTGAGATTCGTAGAACTGCTTGGCAAAAGAGTGCATTTTCTGAAAATAGGCATCTTCATCGAAGCATTCATCTACAAACTGTTCATGGAGAACCTCAAGTCCACCGAGGAAAAAGGCATTATAAATGGCCATATTTTCGGCAATTGCCTTGCGTTCTTCTTCAGTTTCTTCAGAGAAATTGAAGGCACGGAAAACTCGCTTGTCCACATCCGCCTCCGAATCAGTATCCAACAGCATAATAATTTGATACACAAACTTGAGTTCCTTGCTGCGCTTGGTTATGACTTCTGCTAACATACCGGCATCCCCGGGGACGGAGTTATCTATCGCGCCTTTGCGGTTAAACTGAAATCCAATGATTGGACACGTGATATAGGCGTCGATATAAGCCTTGAAAATTTTAAAATTGTTATGCATTTCCCGGTCTGGTACATTGCCCGCTAAGGCGCACAAGTCTTTCCAGTAGTTTGCATGTTTTCCGGTAATTCTAAAATCCTTATTAAACATATCAAACCTCCACTGAAATGATATGGGAGCAAGTGTCGATCTCACGACCCTCTGCATCCCGATCTTTGGCTATCTCATAGCTTTTACCGACATACTTATCTAGATTATCAACCGCATAAGTCCAGTCCTTTTTCATAACCGCCATTATGACTTGGTTAGCGGTATTGGGAAGGATTTGGCAGATGTTGTCGATGTGGATTTCATCAACGTTGGAGAATGGGGCGTCCATTACTATAGGGTAAACTTGCCCCAGTTGCATATCTTGGTCGTCAAGGATTTTGTCCTTGGCCATCGATACCAAACTAGCGATGAAAGCAAAACTTTTAACAGCTTTCAATCCATCAGATTCCTCTGTCTTGACATCGCTATACCTAACGCGGTATTTATCATCGATGATTATGGAGCGTTCGCCATGATACATATGGGAGAAGTTGGCATTGACACGCTTCTGCAATTCTGCGCGTACAGTGCCTTCTTTTTCCTGATAGGTTCCGTTAAGCCATTCGTAGACTGCTTGAGAATAAGCAATCATTCTTGCGATGCGCTCATTCTTTTTGCTGCTCTTAGCAAACATCTCAATAGCGGCTTCACTGTTTTTGATGTTCTCATTGCAACGACCGGCGTTTTGAGTTGCCTGTTCAAAGTCAGATTTGGCTTCAAGATAGTGCGTATGGGCATCCTTGCGCTTAGTCTCAATCGCTTTGGCATCGGTATCATCTAAAATTAAATCAGCTTGAGCATTTATATCGTCTTGTAGTTGTCCAATGGTGCGCTTAATGGCACGAATCTCTTTATAACGCTCTTCCAAAACGGTGAGGAAATTTTCGTTACCAGCGAGATATCCTTCGGCTTTAGTTTTGTAGTTGGAAACCACCGAACCGATATGTTCGGGCGGGAGTTTTTTTCGCTCTTCCATTATCTTTTGATAAGGAACGCTACCTGGGTCAAGGTGTGTCCCGCAAATGCAACGTCCTCTTATTAGTAAATAATCTATGGAATCCTGATCCATGTTGGGGACACTTTCAGTGGAGTCCTTAATAGTTTCGAGTAGTTCCAAAGTATGCCGAATGGCGGGCATACCAAAGAAGGTGTATGGACGGTTGTTGAAAGCTTCAATCAAAGCTTGGATGGCATTTTCGAGTTTCTTTTTCTCAGAAACTATAGTGCGTTCAAGACGATCCCGCTCGACTTTAGCTTTCTTGACTTGTTCAATATCGCTCTTGGCTAGTTCAGCGCTGTATTCTTTTTCCTTGTCGCTCCAATACTGCATCTGGCTGTCGGCGTTTTTCTTGTCTTCTTCATAGACAGCAAACTGGCTCTTGTAGGTTTCAAGGGTATCTTTTGCTTTTTGCGCGTTGGCGTCACCGGAAGTGTCGATGCTAGCCTGGAAACTCTTTAGAACTTTGTACAAATGGTCACGGGCGTTTTCCAAAACATCCAAGCGCATGAGTCCGCGGACAGCTTTAGACAAGTCTGTGCGGTTAGCAATACCGGAAATACGCTCGCCGCCGAAGAAGAAATAATCGGAGAGATCGCGCGGTAACACCCTGTCCATCGACTCGGTGATGTTAGAACGGTCAATCGGGATTTTGGTTTGACCGTCGCTCTGGAGATAAACCAGCGAGAGTTTTTCTTCGGGATTTTTGTTAAGCACAACTTCTATATCCGAAGAACCGGCGATCAGTTTCCGCTCGCTACAAACATAGCGAAACAGTCGCTTTAGAGTATAAACCTTATTGTCATGGGTAAAGGTGACGGACACCCATGTATCTTGCATATCGCCCACATTCATGTTGTCGCGGACATCGTTGTTCAACAAAACAGGATCTTCAAAGCCCTTCTTTCCATACAGACACCACTCGAAGGCACGGACGATGGTAGTTTTACCTGAAGTGTTGATGCCGATGAGGACAGTGACATTTTTTTCGGGGTCGGTGGAAAACTCCACTGACTGCAATCCGATGTACTGGCGGAAATTGTACATTTCTAATTTGTTGATAATCATCGCTTGTCAACCTCCGCAATAATTAGCTTTTTAATTTTCTCTTCCATTGCCGGGTTGGATTCTTTCTTCACGATGTTGTCTGTTTCCATCTGAAGAATCCGCAGTTTAATGTTTTTAAGCTTATTCTCGTCAAGCTCTAAATTCGTTCCCATCAAAATCGTCCTCCATTTCTTCAGGTTTTATGTTGTAAACGTCTTGTATGTCGTTGATTAACTGATCAGAGTCGCGTGAATTCAGAGCTATTCGTCCGAACTCTTCAATGCGGCTAAGTTCACGTTTAGCCAATGCTCTACCGCAGTTGTAGTCGCTGGCATAGGGATCAACTTCATCCAATAGCTTAATCAGTGTTACAAAGTCATAGATCACGGCGTATGGCTTATTGGCTGCCAGACGCAACACACGCCCACGCCGTTGAATGTATTCTTTTGGATTGGTGGTGCTTGCAAGGATAAATGCTGTTCTGATACTGGGAATATTCACACCTTCATCCAAACATTTTATTGCGACGATGGCTTGATATGGATCAGCTTCGGCAAAGCGTTGTTTGATGACTTCGCGCTCGGCGGCAGACTCGTTGGACGTGAAATGTGTCACTTTCATGCCGAACTCATTTCCCAGCAATTTTGATACAGCAACAATTTGCCTTTCGCCTTCATCATCTGCAACGGTACTGTCGGCATTGTAATCAAAGATACGAGTAGCACCACAATAAACAAGCATGTGAGTATCGTTTCTATATGTCTCAATCTGCTCTCGTAAGGCGACTAACTTTTGCTTGGCTCCGGCAACGATGCGTGATCGTGCCAGCAAAAGGGTTTTGCCCCGCTCGGTAATTTTTAGCTCTCCGTGTTTGTTAGCATGACATTCACGGGAGATTTTGTATGAAAGGTCTTTATAATTTTCGATCTCGTCTTCATCTAGATAAACCAAGACCGGATGATAATAATATGGTGTGAGTTTGTTTTCACGAATGGCGCGATCTAGACCATACTCAATACATTTCTTGCCAAAATATGATTTGAGAATTTGGGTTCCTTGTGGATCATTATGTCGTTCAAGAGTGGCTGATAGCGCCAGACGATACTCAAACTTAGGATTGAGACTAAGGCTCAAGTGCTCGGAGCCAAAGTTATGAGCTTCGTCAACAATGATCAAAGTATCGTCACCTAACCTATCCAATAACCGTTGTACATAATCGGATGAAAAAGTGGCATTGGTTGTGACGAAACAGAAAGAGTTGATGACGCCAAGTTGGAAATCCAGTACATCGTTTTCTAACCGCTTCTTCCAGTTCTTCTGAGGAGATGCGGAATACCCGATAGTGGGGCGCATATTGAATTTAACAATATCTTCAACCCACTGATCCACCAAGTGCTGGAACGGTGCGACAATGATGATAGCCGCACATTTCTTAATTTCAAATAATTTAGCAGCTGCGCCAAGCCCAGTGTAGGTTTTACCCGTACCGGTAGCCATATCGAAAATACCGCAGAAGTTATTATTAATCCAAGTATCTATGGCATCTTCCTGGTATTCGTGGAGTTTAACCTCTCTAGGTATAAGCGGAATCCCCGCAATCACAGGTGCTAACTCATATAAATCTTCTTGCTCGAATTGGTTGAAATCTTTCTGCGGGGCGGCTTTTTCAAACGGTACCAGCTTGTCCCGAACCACGTTGGGGAACTCCAACACGATAATATTTTCCTCACGGCCCGCCCAGAGGGAATCGAAGTCATTCTCTAAATCCCGGACGCGTTGCTCATCTTCAACAACTAGTGAATTGAAAACGACAATGGATTCGTAGTTGTTGTGAAAGGCGTTAATCGTTTCATTCATAGAGCCGGTAAACGCCAAACGGTTTCTGTTCTCGTCATAGATGATGCCGATTTTTTCATGATACATTCCGGTCTTCTTCTGTGGTGGAGTAAACGCTACTTTTATTTCTAGAATACCGTTGGCAATCAGTTGAGACAGCCAACCAAGACGCTCTTTATCGGAATTATTTTTGGGCTCACGCAACTCTCTAGTCAGAGCATCGGCGATTATTTTACGTTCGTCATACCCTTGCTGGATTGCTTCTATATCCTCGACCGAAAGCAGCGGCGAAACAATAAATCGAATCTTGCCACCATTTTTCACTAAACTGGAAATGCCTTTGGATAGTTCAATCAAAGCAGTAGATGAAAAGAAGCCAACAGCGCGCTTATAAAGCACTGACTTTTTCAAAACTGGCAGATAGAATTCTTTGACAATGTCGTTTTTATTGGTTTTGTAACTTCTGAGTATGGTAAGCTCTTCATATCCCATGATGCATCACCTCACTTACAAGACTTTTTGGTATTCTAATTGTTGCAAATAATCAATGGCAAGATTCAGATCTGTTTCTGCAATTTTGACGCAGACACCGCAGTATGCTTTGTCTTGCACGGGCGTAGGAACAATGTCCGTGACGATATTATGACTTTGCAGAATCTCTTCCGCTTCAAATACATCGCTGGTACGATAAAAAACAAGATGCATTTATTTTAATCCTTTCAATGTTTCCAAGAAGACATCAACCTCGGCTTCGGTGTTCATAAAGTTTAAGCTGGCGCGAACTGTCCCGGTTTCTACGGTGCCCAGTGTTTCATGTGCTAAGATCGTACAGTGAATTCCACCCCGAACACAGATGCCAATTTTGTCCAAAGTGGCTACCACATCATTAGAGGTCATCCCTTTGATATTAAAGCATATGGTGGGGACTCTTTTTCGATTTTGATTATATACAATTACATTATCTAGGCGCAACAAACCTTTTAACAGACGATCTGATAATTGTGATTCACGATCATTGATTTCGGATAACCTTGGTTTAATATAGTCAATTGCTGTTTTTAGTGACCAAATAGCAGGCATATTCAAGGTTCCGGCTTCGTAGGCTTCGGGGAAAATATCCGGGTTAATAAAACTTTCGCCATGAATACCAGTACCACCTTGCAAAAGCGGAGGAATCGTTAGCGGCTCACAGGAACACAGACCACCAACACCTGGCAAAGCCAACAAATCCTTGTGTCCGGTGAAAGCCAAGTAGTCGATATGATCTCGCTCCATTTTAATCAAGCCTTTGCCTCCACCTTGGGAAGCATCGACAAATACGATAATGTTGTTACACTTGCATATTCTGCTAAAGTCAGAATTAAAAACCAATTGCCCTGTTAGGTTGCTTGCTAAGGTTACAACTGCCAACTTAGTAGTTTTTTTGATGTAAGCAGAAAGCTCGACTTCGGGACTATCAAAAACACTTTCCGGCAAGACGGTATAGTCGATAACACCTTTTTGCTTTAACATATGGAGTGGGCGCAAAACCGCATTGTGTTCATAGGAACTAATTAGCACATGGTCGCCCGGCTGTAAGAAACCATATAAAAACAAGTTAATTGCCTCGGTTGAGTTTTTGGTGAACACGACGTTAGCTTTTCCGGGAGTGCCAAAAAAGTCAGTTACTGCTTTACGGCTTTTATAAAGCATCCGAGAAGCTTGGATTCCCAAAGAATAGCTTCCGCGACCAGGGCTAATACCAATCTCGCGCACATAGTATGTAAAAGCATCATATACTTCTTGGGGTTTTATCCGAGATGTAGCAGCATTATCGAAGTAAATCATTATCATACACCTCAAGAATCAATATTGTCGGCAACGGTATCTTTTTTCCCCGCCAACACTTGGCAAGTAATGCAACCGTTATAGAATTTGGCAATGCATTTGGAGCACTCCGAGAGGTTTTGTTTGCAACGGGTTTCGTCAATAGCATATCGGCTATCGCCCATGGTATTAATAGCACCGTAGGGACAAATAGAATCACAAGCGGAACATTTTATGCAGTATTGGTATTTCCTCAGTTGGCATTTGAGGCGATTAATCAGCAACAAGATGTCGGTGCCTTTGGTTGGTAGAACTTTAAGAATGGGGGTTCCCCAAGTGACTACGAGATCACAAACCTTGCGCTTGGGAGAAATCATATTGCCATTATCGTCTTTAACTTCTGCTTCGATAACTGTGATATAAGTCGCGTCTTCCTTATCAAAGATGTCCAATTGACCAAAAGGCTTGAAGAACTCTATTACATCACGATTAATCTTTTTCTTGATGATGATATTCCTTGCTCGCTCCGATAAGTTGCAAGCGGTATCGGCGATTGTGACATTGCGAGTTTGCATACCGCTAGCTCCACGTCTGGTTTTCCAGCGTCCGTTTTCAATATAATCTTTTATGTCTTCTTTATTGGTTTTTTTGGCAAAGTTAAATAGGGTATCCTTCCACTTCGCGGCAAGCTCCGGGAAATAAATATCGGTCAGCATACTAGACCAATCGGAGTTGTTTGGACAGCACCAACATCCGACACGTTTGTAGCCCCAACGATAAGCGTGATTGAACATAATGCCTTTATAGAGAATGTAGAGCCAAACATCGCAATCCGACCATTCGATAATTGGCATAGCGTTGATCTGCGAACCTATTTTTGAATGTTTTTGTGTGCGCTCGTAATTTTGCCGTTCATTAGATTCGCTGCGGCGAATACCCAAAAATGTCAAGCTATTTCCGTTTAGATTTTGGTACTCTGTGTTCAAGTTGCTAGTCTTAAAAATGGTACAGCACCAACGTTCAAATTTGCTAGGCGGTCCGAAGACATTACAGAGTTTAAAAAAGTCATTATCTGTCTCGCTGGGAATCATCGGTGTAAAAGGGTTTTCAGCCCGGAAATCCCGCTCAACATAGGTATGAGTGCACGGGAACTCTAAAGTGGTATCACCGAAGTAGTGAATGACCGATTCCTTTTGCAACGCATCGCGCACTACTCGGCTGACAACTGTTGAGTCTTTACCTCCAGAAAAAGAAACGGTTGGTATGTAATGCTGTTTGGAATCTGCTTTTAATTCTTTTATCAGAGATGAAATATATTCCTCAGCTTCAAAAGCAAGCTCCTTGATGTACTGCTCATTAGCGGCAACAAACATATTGGCACGCGGAAAAACATCATCGTTATTAATATCATTCCGCAAAGATTCAGAAATAGCTAGATGCTGTTTGCTCTTATAATAATCAATATAGGGCAAACGCACGCGCTTGCCATCGATAAGATAATAACTGCTACCAAGATACCAAACTTCGGAATCAGTTAAATCTTGACCAAAAATATGCGCGATAAGTTTTCGCTCCTGCTTAAAGACAGGATTACAAACACCGGAAGTTGATAACGGTTCACATTTCGTACCGCAAAGCACACATTTATTGAATTTTACGACTGGAATCTTGCAATGTGGACACCAGTATACCGTATTAGGCATAGTTATTTTCCTTCCATTAAGTCGTTCAGCAACGACAAGAGAATCTGCGTTTTATCATCATAGGAAACTGACAGACCGAAATTGCCAAAGGTAGCGATAATTTTATTTTTAATAGTGACACTTAAATCGGAGAGACCAGTGTTATCAAAAACGATGGCTTTTTCTTCGCCGGCAGCGGTGGTAAGTGTCATTTTAGTTTCGTTGCCTTGCAACTCACCATTTACAACATAATTGTTGAGCTTGGTGATGACTTCTTCCAAGCGGGACTTAAAGTCTGCAATATGCTTGTCGCTCCAATAAGTTAGTTCGATACCAGTGAGTAATTTGGCCAGCTTGGAAATGATGTTTTGGTCAGAACTGTCCAAATCCATATTGGCGACATAGTCGAGGAAAGCGTTGGTATAGTAATCAAAAGCCTTTTGCCGTTTGTCTACCCAGATATCAAGGTATTTCTGATGAAGCGTGTCGGCTAAACGCAGACCAGCGTCAGAAGATAAAATATTACACAAGTGATATTTTAAATCTCGACAGAGTTTATTTACAGCGTCTTCCAGTTCTTCTTTGATGCTGCTAATAACATCGATGTTGGCGAGATAATTACCAGCCAATGCTTTGGATTTGTTGAAGAAGAATTTAGAATAACTGGAGTAGCTCTTTTCCATCATAGTGCGATAAGCTTTGGCCTGCTCTGAAACATACCCCTCAGTGGTGCGAGCAAATTTGGACACAGTCTTATAGTGCGCCATCATCGCATCATAAATAGCTTTGAGGCGATTTTTGGAAAGCAGGTTCGTATTAATAAAATTACCAAACAGCTTTTCAAGCTGATTTATATAAGCTAATTGTTCTTCGTTCCAATCGGCTACGGTAAAACAAAAATCATCAGGCCGCTTAATAATTTCATCAATCAACTCGGCAGTAATTTCCTGTTCGGTGCCGTGGCTGCTTATAATTAACGATTTCTTATACGGAGATAAGATACAAGCTAAGATTAACGACAAATAACCGTCACGAAGTCCATAAGGCGGCTTTTTAAGCACAGAATAGACTTGGCTACATTCGACAGTGCCTTTCTTGGCTTGACCAATCACTTCTTCCCAAAATTGTTTCAAGGCAATTTGTGGTTGTTTACCTGATGGTAAAGCATTGACCGTGTCACATTCGTCAGTTGTAATAAATCCATTTTTAGCCAAGACTGATCTCACCGCAATATAATCTGGTGAAAGATATTGCAGCCCAAAATAATTGCTTGCTAGTTCACTGCTCAAAATGGCACGAATAGCATTCTTCTTGGCGGCAGTAATGCTGCCGGAAATGATATTCTTATTTATCAGTTCATTATTAATTAGCAAGGTTTCGGGATAGATTTCAAACATAACATTGCTAGCCAGTTCTGCAACATGGTTCATAGATGTGATTCCGTCTTTAGCCTCACCATTGCAGACAACAAAAATATCCGCAGAATTGATCCGCTTCCAATCGTCAATGACCAAATCAATTTCGGCGGTGATTTCGCGTATGTGGTATTGCAATTCTTTCTCAAAGCCAGGGTCTTTTTCGATATACTTGGCTTTTTGAGTTTCGATATATTGTGCAGCAATAAATTTCTTAACCAAATTAACCAAAACGGAGCAATTATTATTCACCCAGATCACACTGCGAGAAAGATTCTGTGAGGCTTCAATAACGTCGGCAGCGCTTACATCGGAGTTTCCAACCAGCATCACCAATACGCCGTCATAATAGGCGCCAAGTCTTGTGGTAAGGGTTTTACGCGGTAAATCTTCAAGGGAAGCGAAAACCGGAATAAATACACGAGAGATTTTATAAGCGCGGTTGTAAGCATTAGGATAGAGCACGAACTTGACAAAGTTGTCGTTCAATGTTTTAATTACAGCTTCTCTGCTGACACGAATGCTTTCTTCTTCAATCATGGACTCGACATCAAAAATGCTGGCATCGAAGAATTCATAACGATCATACATGCCGGAGTATTTAATAATCTTTTTATCACAGAGCGCAACTAGCGCATTTTCCAAAACATCTTCAGGGCAGTCAATGGTGCTGATGATGGTACGCTTGTCTGCAACCAACGCACTAGAGTCATTGACGATACCGATTGTGGCAATAACCTTGAGGATTTTTACTTCTGGTAAATCATCAAAAGCATCACAGCGGTTTTTAGAAAAAGCCGATTGCAAGACTTTATACCATTTGTAGCTGTCATCGCTCTGCACAGCTTTAATACTTGGTTCAAAATAATCGTAAATATCATTAATGCCGACAAAATGAAACTCATTTAACTCATGGCTAATCAAAAAACGATACAAACTATTTTCTTCTTTGCTAGCCAAATAAGTGAAGAAGGTGCGGTCGTTTTGTGCCACTTTTTTCGAGAGACGATCTAGCGTAAACAATGCAATAGGATGCAACGGAAATCCGCCTTCAAAAGGATTATCTTCGCGAGCGACATCAACTAAAAAGCCTTTAAAGCCCATGGCTTCGGAGTATATCCGATTAAGCTGTTCGTTGTACTCAGTTTTGAAATGCTGCCAAGCCGGTTTATTCTTAATCAGAATACTGCGGATTAACGATAAGCACTGGTCTTGTTTATTGTTGATGGAATTGGCCTGATAGCGACCTTCGACTTTTTTCCATTCGGCAGCGATGGTTTTGCCATAGCGCTGGGTGTACTGACTGATCTCCTTGTGAGAGACAAGAATAATGTGGTTGTTACTGCCGTAGTGGTCGCAATACTCCGCCAAATCTTGAACGGATTTAACCTTGATATTCTTGATATTATCTTCGATATAACGCCCGAACTCGTCAAAAATAAATACAATACCGCTGTAAGCGTCAGAAATGGCAGCATTAGCTTGCTTCAACGTTTCGGACATGTTAGAAACTTCATAAACATACTTCACGCCGAAAGTCATGCCAGCAAACAGTTTGTCAAAAGTTTTTCCAGCACGCGGATCAAAGCTAGCTAAGCCTTTTTGCAGCTCTATTAGATTGATGTGTTTTTTATTACAAACATCATCGAGTCGAGCAGAAGATTCTTCGCTCCCTTGCCATTGAGACAAAAGTGCTTCAGCTTGATCATAAAAAGTTCTGTAGTTAATTTTATATCCCAGAACATCCAACTTTTTCTTGAGAGAAAAATAGATGCAGCGATCAAAGTTGTCAAAGTCAAAGACAATAGGAACAATCAACAACGGCTTGCGCTCTGTAGCGTTGATATAAGATTCGATATCATTAGCCAAGGCATCGTCGTATTCTCGAACTCTTGCTATAAAGGTGGAATACGCCACACCATCGACGAAAGTCTTGCCCAAAATTTGACTCAAAACCGTCAAGAAATGTGACTTGCCAGTACCGTAAGAGCCGTACAGAATGCGAGCATGACTGAAGGGCTTTGCGCGTGCTATGTCCGTAAAATATTCACGCAGCAGTTTGATAGTAGTTTCGTTGGGAATAAAGCGGAGCAGTTTAGTGTCGCTCTCGATATCATATTGAATGTTGGCGGAATAGGTATAATCGTTCTCCTGCCGGATTAAATCGCTGTAGGACACGCAAAGTCACCCCCAATTATCCGATAGTGAGTCATGAGCAAGTCATTAACATTAATATCGTTCACCTCGACATAGCGGTTGCCGAAGTTGTTGACCAGCCGCAGATAGTGTTCATTTTCCAATTGTTGCAGCAATTCAAGTAGAGTCGAATAGCTGAGATTCATGTATTTGCTAACTTGATTGGGCTCTTCAAGCAGATGCTCAATGCTAATCTGTTTGCTTGTTTCTAAATGTTTCGCATTGTCCATCAAGATGCAGGTCAACAGAATTTGTAGCGGAATTTCCTTGGCGGAAGTTTTTCTCCTTTCGAAGCGACCATTGCCTTTGTACTCCAGCAATTTCAGTGGAGCAAAAAACGGTACAGTGTCTTCTTCAATGATTTTACTGATGGAGAAAGCTTGATCGCTGACATAAGTGTTTTTGAAACAGTCAAATTCTTTTTCGATGGTCTTTTTGTTATAGGCAGTGCCTTCACGCTGAAGATAAGCATAAAATGCATTAGAGAACTCGGTTTTACTAAAGGATAGCTCGTCGTAAATATTAAAAGCCCAATACCAAGCAGTGGCGTTATCTAAATCACGAACCATATTGCGATGCAGTAGCCACAAGGTGCCTTTGTCGGAGCAATATAAGTCATGTCGAGCGATTGTTTCAGCTAACTGAGTAAGTTTATGACAAACGCCTTGCTGATCTTTGGTCTCCTCTGCGATGCCAGTCACGACTGCCCAGTAACGCATTGCCTTTATCATTACTCGACCAACTCCGATAGAATCAACAGCATTCAGCTCATTATTTGGGGAGAAAACATAAGAATCCATGTTAAGCGCATCTATAATTTTTGTTGGCCATCCATTTCGAATGTAAAATGAGCCATGTTTATTAATCTGCATATTATTTTATCCTTCCAAGATTCTACTCTTCAACAACTTCCATCAGATCACCGATGTCGCAGTGGAAAAGCTTACATAAGCGCAGAATGACCTCCATGGACACAGTCTCGTCATGGTTTAGCTTTGTCATGATATACGGGCTGATGCCGACTGCCGCTTGAAGTTCTTTTTTCTTCATTTTGTTTTGCCTGACAAGAATCCAGAGCTTGCTGTAACTAATCTTCATTTCGCGCACCTCATTAGCTATATAACCACAGATACTGGCGACATCAATGGCTCGGTTTCTGACTATATTAAATATCAGTATAGCATAAAATTCTAAAAAATTCTACAGCAAACAACAAAACATATTATGAAATTTTATATGATGTCGGTTAAGCGCGACAGCTCATTGAGGAAAACAGGCTTCGAATCGAAAAGAGACGCCACAGTTTTAGCAAGCAATGCCTCTGGGACGCCATAAATGGCGTTCCAGTGCAAAGGAGAGGCTGACCGCCTCTCCTTTCTGCTTGATGGGGAATCCCCCATGCCCCCTGAACAGAGATTTCATCTCTGGCTGCGCACCGTTCCGGCGCTTATTTTTCATCTCGCTGACGCTCCTTTTCCTTCGATTTTTCTTCCTCAATACCGAGCAGATATGCGGCGTTTGCCTTGTGGACGGCGAGCTCGCGCATTTCGGTTTGAGCCTTGTGGTATTCGGCGTAAGCCGCCTTTTTCTCACCGAGCAGCTTGCCCCATTCCTCTTGCAAGTTCTTGACCGTGGGCAGTTTCTTGAGCCCCAATTCATCAAAGGCTTTCTTCGCCGCCTTGTGGAGTATGATATCGCCCTCATGC
>CAZAZI010000010.1:0-15004 GCA_964489575.1 uncultured Oscillospiraceae bacterium
ACCTCACCGAGGCGGAAAGCCGCATCCGCGATGTGGATATTGCCCAGGAAATGACGAATCTCGTCAACCACCAAATCAAGATGCAGGTGGCCACCGCCATGCTGGCCCAGGTGCTAGCCATGAAACGGCAAAACGTAGCTATGCTGTTAGGTATTATGCCAGCATAACCTTTGGATTAAAAAAGTGGCTATAGCCACTTTTTTCACGCGGGCGGGGCGCTTCTGCGCTCCGCTTTTCATATTGCGGATATAAACTATTTATGCCATGACCAGAGCGCCGACAAGGCCCGCAAGCACTGTTAATAAAATCGGGTTAACTTTAAAACGTATATTAAAAACCGCAGTCAGTAGGAAGATAAGGATACAAGGCAAAGATAACGCCCCAACCGGATCGATCCGCAAATCCACTATGTTTTTACCCGGCAGGATAAGGACATTGGCGGCTATCGTAATTGCGGCGGCCGCAATTAATCCCACGGCGGCGGGCTTAATGCCGGATAGCGTGTCCGTTAGCCAAACATTGTCTTTAAAGTGTGTAAAGAAGCGCATAATGACAATGGTTAGAATAAAGGAGGGCAAAGAAACGCCGGCCGTAGCCGCAATCGCTCCCGCCAGGCCTTGGTGCAGATAGCCTACATAGGTGGCCGCATTGATGGCGATGGCCCCGGGAACCACCATATCCAATGCATTCAGGTCGGCAAACTGGGCAGGGCTGACCGAAAAGCTCTGCGCTTCCGACATGATCATGGAAAGCATGGCGTACCCGCCGCCAAAGCTCAAAAAGCCGAGCTTAACAAATGTATAAAACAGCCTAAAACACTCAGCCGGCATCGCTGCGCCTCCGATCCCGGCGGCGCTTAACGCGCTGATAGATGCATCCGGAAATGCCGGCAAGCACAACAATGAGCGGCGCGCCTATGTTCCCGATAACGACGAGAAGAAAAGCCGCGGACATCAGAATGATGGAGAAACCGCTTTTCAGATTATACCTGCCCAACGAAAAGGCGGCCGAAAGCACCAGCGCGGCGGACGCTGCCCGAATTCCATACATTGCTCCCAGAAGCGGCCCCTGCTGCGGGATCATATTTGCCAGAACGGTAGCCACGACCATCAGGGAAAAGGCAGGGAGTATCGCTCCAAACCCCGCCGCGAGCATTCCAGAAAACCCCGCCGCGCGCCGCCCTACAAGCGCCGCGCAATTGAGTGCGATTACACCCGGCATCGTTTGCGAGAGCGTGGCATATTCCATAAATTCGTCCTTGGTTAAAAGCTGATATTTCTCTACCGCATCCCGCTCGATTGCCGGAACAATCGCGAGGCCGCCCGCGAATGTAAACGTGCTGGCTTTGAGAAAGGTGATAAACAGCGCGGAATGTTTTCGTAAATTTTTTGTTTTTATGGCCTCTAATAAACTCCGTAGCGACAACAATCTCCGGCCTCCTTCTTTAGGCGCAACACCGCCTGTATTAAGGCCATTATAGCGCTTGAAATAATATAAGTAAAATACTATAATTTTATATAGATGATATGGTTTTGTTTATGGAGCGGGGGAGGACGAGAGCTTGACCTTACGGCATATGAAAATTTTTGTGGCCGTGTGCGCAGAAAACAACATGACAAAAGCCGCAGCGAAATTGCAAATCGCGCAGCCCGCTGTTAGCATCGCCGTCAAGGAACTGGAGGAATACTATGGCATAGCGCTGTTTGACCGCATATCCAGGCGGATTTATCTTACCGATATGGGCAGAAACTTTCTTGAATACGCGGCCCACATCGTGTCTCTTTTTGACGATATGGAGAAAAACATTCGCCAGTGGGAGCGTTCCGCTACATTGCGGATCGGCGCCTCCATCACGGTTGGCGCCCATCTGATGCCGCGGTATGTAGATGCATTTTATAAGGCCCATCCCCAGTCGAGGATCGATGTTTTTATCGGCAGCTCCGATATTATTGAGAAAAGGATTCTGCACAATGATCTGGATTTTGCCTTAATAGAAGGGACTGTCCATTCGGATCGCATTTTTTGCGATACCTATATGAAGGACAGGCTGGCGGTGATATGCGGCCCTAACGATCCCCTTTGCAAAAAGGAACCGGTGCAGATAGAACAGCTGCTTTCGCGCCCGTTGCTGCTGCGCGAAACAGGAAGCGGCACCCGGGAGCTATTTGATCATGTTCTGGCTTCCCTCGAATATACCTATACGCCGGCATGGGAGAGCACAAGCACGGAGGCGCTTATCAACGCGGCCGGCAAAGGGCTGGGCGTTGCGATCATACCTTACATTTTAGCGCAAGAAAAACTGAAAGCGGGCGATATTGTCGAATTGCAGGTTGAGGATCTGCGTTTAGACCGAGGCTTGCATATTATCTATCACAAAAACAAACTCCTTCCCAACCTGGCAAAGGCGTTTATCGAAATGTGCCGGGATTTTTATGGCGTGGCCGATGACGCCTTTTACCTGCACCTATCCTGATATTCCGATGGCGTCACGCCCACCATCTTTTTGAAGGTGCTGGAAAAATAGGTAATGTCCTTATAGCCTACGCGGTTAGCGATCTCATAAACCTTCGCGCGGCAATCCTTCAAAAGCTTCATGGCCATGTGTATCCGATATTGGGAGATGTATTCGAGCATGGTGTAATCGGTCTCCTTTTTGAACACATGGGAAAGGTGGCCCTCGCTCACACCGATGCTCTGCGCGATGGCGCTCACGCTCAGGCTGTTATCTGCATAATTCTCCGTGATGTAGGACATGGCTTCCATCACATATTTGCTCTTATCACCCTTTTTTAATCTTAAAAACGCGTCGTGCGCGGGCGATGCGCTCTGTGCGTCGATGCGGCCGCGTATGCTCCGGATGACCCTTTCAAGCTCGTTGTCGTGAAAGGGTTTTAAAAGGTAATCCGTTGCGCGAAGGCGCAAAGCGCTTTGTATGTATTCAAAATCGCTGTAGGCGGAAAGCATGATAACGTACGCCTCGTTCCCCTCCTCGCGCAAGCGGTGCAGCATTTCGATCCCATCCATCCTGGGCATTTTGATATCCGTCAGTATGATATCCGGGCGGTACTTGCGCGCGGCCTCGAGGCCCTCCTCGCCGTTGCTTGCTTCGCCGATGATGAGGCAGCCCATCGCCGTCCAGTTGACAGTCAGCACGATGCCGCGGCGCACATAGTATTCGTTTTCCACAATGAGAACCTTTAGCATGTGACCTCCCCGCTCTTGTCCAGCGGCAAGCTCGCGGTAACGCGCGCGCCGCGGCCGGGGAGGTTTTCGACCCTGAGCCCGTGCGCCTCGCCATAGAACTTGCGGAGGATGGAATCCACGTTGTAAAGGCCCAGATGCCCCGCCTCGCGGGTGATGCCCTCCTTGCGGAAGCGGCGCAAGGTCTCCTCGGGTATGCCGCAGCCGTCATCGGAAACGGAAAACTCGACAAGGTGCGCGCCGGCCTCGCGGATATCCACGCATACGGAGCCGCTCTCGCTCTCGGCAAGGCCGTGTAAAACGGCGTTTTCCACAAGCGGCTGCAAAATAAGCTTGGGGATCATGCGCGTCTCGAGCCCCGCGCCTACGGTTACGACAAAGTTCAGCTTTTCCGGGAAGCGTATGCGCTGGATGTCGATGTAGCGGTTTAAAAGCTCTATTTCTTTATGAAGCGGAACGAACTCCTCCACGGAGATGCTCAGGCGCAAAATGTCCGCCAGGTTGGTGGCGATATTGGCGATCTCGGGCGCGTCGTGCATGCGCGCCATCCATTTGATGGTATCGAGCGTGTTGCCCAAGAAATGGGGGTTGAGCTGCGCCTGCATCATGCGTATCTGGGTTTCATTGAGCTCCCGCTGGCGCGCCACAAGGCTTATAAGGTAACCGTTGAGCCGCTCCACCATGCGGTTGAAGCTGGCGGCGAGCTTGCCAAGCTCATCCACGCGCGCAAGCTCCACATGCGTATCCAGCCGCCCCGTCTCCACTTCGCTCATGGCGACCTGAAGCGTTTGGATGGGATCAAAAAACTGTTTGCTCAGCTTGAGCGCGATAAAAATGCAGCATACGACGCATACCAGCGCGATCAAGCCGCTCATGGAGTAGAGCAAGGTCATCATATCGCGGGTAAATACGCGCGGCTGCTGCAAAACAAGGTAAAAGCCCGAAGCGGGAACGGCCTGTGCGTAATACGCGGAGGCATCGGAGCCGCCGCTGAGGGCCTGCCCCGCAAAAAGCTCCGCGCGAAGCGCGGGAACCACGCTTTCCTCAAAACCCGTGCGGGAGGCATATATGCTGTTCCAGCGCGCGTCGAGAAGGATGAGCGCGTTTTGCGCCTCGTAACCCCCTGCGAAAAGGGCTTCAAAATGCGAAGCGGTCATGCTCGCCACGAAGTAGCCGCAAACGGAGCCATCGGGCAGGGTGATGGCGGAAGCCGCGCGAAGGAGCGCCCCGGAGGCGTCCGGACTGCCGACGCTTCGAAATACCATCGCGCCTGCGGCTTCCGCCGCCGCATACAGCACGCCCCAATTCGTGGGCAACGCTGGGTCGAGCGCCGCACCCACTGTGGAATAGCGCCATATGCCGCCCGCGTCGTAAAGGTCGAATTGGGCGTAGGTGCGAAGCCCCGCTGTGGCAGCGTAAAGCTGCGCGTACACCTGCTGCGGCGTGGCGTTTTCCGCATCTGCGAGCGCGACGGAAACGGTGGCGTTGGCGCGCAGCGCGTCCCCTGCCGCAACGTAGGACTGAAACAGCGCGTTGAGCGCATTTTGGGAGGCTGAAAGCTGCGCCTGCGCAGAGGAGCGCGCGCTCTCCTCCGTACGGAGCTTTGTAAACTGCAAAAGAAGAAGCGTGCACACAAGAAGCGGGATGAGCGCTACGAAAAGAAGCGTCACGAAGAGCTTGCGCCGAAAGGACGCCTTAAAGAAAAGCTTCATTGCGCGCTCGCCGCCTCGTAGAGCGCCTCCCATTTAGCCAGCAGCCGCTCGCGGGAGGCGCTCGCCCAGCCCAACTGGTAGTCGATCACATTGAGCTCCGCCATGGGCGCGAGCGATTCCGACGCCTCTATGTTCTCGCGCACCGCGCGGCGGGAAAACGACCCCGTGAGAAGCGCTTGCACATGCTCGCTCAAGATGAAGTCGAGAAAGCGCTTTGCGTTTTCCTCATTTTGCGCGCCTTTCACGAGCGCCGCGCCATCCGGCACCGCGCTCGTCCCCTCCGCGGGGTGCAGCATGGCGACATCAGAGCCCTCCAAAATGCGTTTTTGCGCGGTTTCCTCCAGCGTTATGCCGATGGGCATGGCGCCGTCGGCCACGGCGGAAACGATATCGCCGGAGCTGTCGAGCTGCCGCCCGTCGAGGTTTTCTGCAAAGCGGGCGAGTATATCGTCTGCCGAACCATCCATGACCTGGAGCATGGTGGCCAGCGTGGTGTAGCACGAGCCCGATATGTTCGGGTCGGCAAAGGCGATCTTCCCTTTCCATTGCGGGTCTAAAAGATCCCTCCAGCCGCTCAGCGAGCCGGCGGGGACAAGCTTGGGATTATAGATGATCACAAGCGGCAGCGCGGAAAACGGCGTCCAGCTGCTGTCCGTACAGAGATAGGCAGGCAAAACATACTGCGTTTGCGGGCTTTTATAGGGCGTAAAATAGGCTTTGTACGCCTCGAGGCTTTCCACGCCGCCGCCAAACATCACATCGCAGGCCCGGCCGCCCGCCTCCGCGGCGATGCGTTCGAGCATCTCGCTCGTGCCGCCCGCCTCCACGCTGACCCATATGCCGGTGCGCTCCTCAAACTCCTTCACAATGGGCTCGTATACTTCGGGTTTGTGGGAGGTATAGACCACAAGCCGCGCGGACGCATCCGGCTCGAATGCGGCGTAGCGGGTAAGCTCGGCGGTGCAGCCTGTGAAATATAGCGTACAAATCAGCAAAAGCAAAATTTTTCGCATGAAAGGCTCCCGGTGAAAAGGTGAATATACATCGATAAGATGCTATGTTAAAGTATACCACAACCGGCGGCTGTTTCGCCTCAAATCCCACAAGAAACCGCGATATCTTAAAGAAATAGCAGGTTTGTCCCCTGTTTTCGGCCGTGGCGCGACGGTACAATTAAGTTGTAACAGACGCGGGCATAGATCCAAAGACCCGCGAAAAGCACATCAGACATATCAGTATCAGGAGGAAATGAAATGAAGAAACTGATCGCCCTTATGCTGACGGCCGCCATGCTGTTTTCCTGTGTTGCATGCGCGGCGGCGCCGAGCACGCAGCCTAGCGCCACGCAAGCGCCCGACAACGCGCAGCCCGCCAACGCAGCCGCCCCGGAGCCGGCGACGGCGGAGGAAAACCTCACCGCCACGCAGCAGATCATCAAGCAAGCCGAGGGCATGACGCTTGAGGAACTCGCGCGCAAGGCCATTGAGGAATCCAACGGCAAGACCTTCTACGGCGTGGGCAACTCCAGCCGCGGCAAAACCGCGCTGCCGCTCTTCATCGAGTATCTACAGGCCATCGACCCGGGCTACACCATGGAGTATGATTGGCAGCAGCCCAAAAACAACAAGATATTCGACCAGCTTACCGCCGACTCGCTCAAGGGCGTGGGCACCTATGCCATGACGCTCATCCAGGACGGCAACCAGATCGAGAGCAAAATGGTCAGAACCGGCATCCTCGATACGTTCATCCCCAAGGAGTGGGCGGACGCCAACGCCATCACCGCAGATGAATACGCCGGCTATCTGCCGCTGCAAACCCTCAGCAAGATATTTATCTATAACAACACCGGCGACATTACGTTCACCAACTGCTGGGATTTCGTGGGTGAAAACCAACATGGCCTGTTTATGGATATCGACTCCGAGGTCGTGGGCAAAAACTTCCTCTATATGCTGACAACCGAGGCCAACTCCCTGTGGCTCAAAGAGGCGTTCGATGCGCTCGACGCAACCAAGCAGGCTTACTTCCAGCCCACCATCGCTTCCCTCGAATCCGATGCGGCGGATCTTGGCCTGGGGGAAAACGGCAAGTACGCCCTCGCATGGATTAAGCTCTGGGTAGAAAGCTACAACGCGCAGACGGACGATGGCCCCATCTGCAACATCCTTGTGACCGATTCCGCCACGGATCAGTTCGGCCTGATCGTATATTCAAAGCTGCGTTCCGTAGAGGAGTCCGCGTCCGTTTCCAAAAAGTTCGTCAACGTGGCGGCCTATCAGGACGGCTATCAGGGCATCGGCGGCTTTGGTTACAGCCACTACCTGTTCGTAACCGAAAACAGTCCGCTGCCGTGGACGGCCTGCGCGTTTATCGCGTACATGACCTGCACCGAAAAAGGCTTTAGCGCCTGGGGCAAGGACATCGGCGGCTACTCCTCCAATCCCGAGGTCGCCGCGGCGACCGAGGCCACCTACCAGCACAGCACCGGCGGTTATGTAGACGGCGTGAACACCTATGAGGCCGCCAACGACCGCGGCTACGAGTGGTGGACTACCAATGGCCGACTTGTGTTGGAAGATCCGGCGTACTGCGCATCCGTGGCCTTCACCGTAGGCAGCTGGATCGAGATGCTCACTAAGTACACGGCCGGTTAAACCGGTTTCCCGTTCCGCCGGCAGGCGCGGCCTGCCGGCGGAATCCCTAAAAACGCCCCGCCTGGGGCGCAATCGCTTCTATCGTTATTATCAGGAGGAAGCCTATGGAACGATCCGCTTCCCGCGCAACGGCCAAGGAAGCCGTTTTCATCAACCGGCTGAAAACCTTCCTGTCCAAGCCGCAAAATGTCATACTGCTTCTTTTGGGCGTTGTGCTCACGGTCACCACCATCGCGCCCATCGCCGCCATCGTGCGGGATACCTTCGCCATCCACCCCGGCACGATCGACGAGCACATCACCGGCAGGGCGTCGGGCTATTCGCTGGTCAATTATGTAGACCTTTTCACGAGCAAACTCGCAAAAACAAACCTTTGGACGCCGCTGCTCAACACGGTGCTCCTTTCTGTGCTTTCGTGCGTCTTCGCCATTGCGATGGGCGGCTCGTTCGCGTTTCTCATCACGCGTACGAATATGAAATTCCGCAAGTATTTAAGCTCGATCTTCATATTCCCCTACATCATGCCGCAGTGGACGCTCGCCGTCGTCTGGCAGAACCTATTCAACAGCAACGCCATCACGGGCACGGCAAACGGGCTTCTCGTCTCCCTGTTTTCCATCGCGATGCCGGCATGGTGGTGCAAGGGCCTCTTCCCGAGCGCTATGGTGCTGGGGCTTCATTACGCGCCGTTTGCTTATATCCTCATCGGCGGCATATTCCGCAACATGGACGCCAACCTTGAGGAGGCCGCGACCATACTTGACACGCCGCGCTGGAAGACCATGCTTCGCATCACGCTTCCTATGGTGCGCCCGGCTATACTCTCCACGGTGCTCCTCGTGTTCGGTAGCGCCATGGGCAGCTACCCCGTGCCGCATTACCTGGGCCTTGTAACGCTTTCGACCAAGTACGTTTCCCTCAATTCCAAATACACGGGCGAGGCGAGCATCTTAGCCATCATCATGATGGTCTTCGGCGTGGCGATCCTGCTTGCCAACCAGGCGAGCCTGAAAAGCCGCAAGAGCTACACGACCGTTACGGGTAAATCCGGGCAGACATCCAAGCTCAATTTGGGCCGGGCAGGCAAATACGTAATCGCCGTCGTGCTCATCGTGGTCACATTCTTCACGAGCATATTTCCCATCGTGTCGTTCGCGTTCGAAACGTTTTTGCCCAATCCCGGCGACTACAGCTTCCTCTACACGGGCGATTTCGCCAATCTCACCACCAAATGGTGGCTTATGAGCGAAAACATCACCGAAAGCGGTATGTATGGCCAGCAGGGAATTTTATACAATAAAATGATATGGCAGGCCTTTGGCGGCACGATCTACGTTTCGGTGCTGTGCGCGCTTACCGCAGGAACCATCGGCACGCTGATCGGCTACGCGGTGGCGAAGAACCGCCGCAGCCGCTTCGCAAACTACGTGAACAGCATGGCGTTTTTGCCCTACCTCATGCCTTCCATCGCGGTGGGCGCGGCGCTTTTTGTGCTGTTTTCCAATGAGAAATTCAACCTGTTCAACACCTATACGCTTCTTATCATCGCGGGTACCATCAAATACATCCCCTTCGCCTCGCGGAGCTCTTTGAATTCCATGCTCCAGCTCAGCGGCGAAATTGAGGAAGCGGCCATCATACAGAACATCCCGTGGACGAAGCGCATGTTCAAAATCATCATTCCCATACAAAAGACTTCCATTATAAGCGGCTATCTTCTGCCGTTTATGACCTGCCTTCGCGAGCTTTCGCTCTTCATGCTATTGTGTGTACAGGGCTTTATACTCGCCACAACGCTCGACTATTTTGACGAAATGGGGCTTTACGCCTTCTCGAGCGGCATCAATTTGATACTCATCGTAACCATCCTCATCTGCAACGCGCTCGTGAACAAGGTGACGGGCGCCAGCCTCGATAAAGGGATAGGGGGAAACTGACATGCCAAGGATCGAACTCAACAACGTTACCAAGAGATGGAACAGATTTTACGCTGTGGAAAACCTGGATCTTGTCATAGAGGATAACGCCTTTGTGACGCTTCTGGGGCCCTCCGGCTGCGGCAAAACGACCACGCTTCGCATGATCGCCGGCCTCGAGACCCCTACGAGCGGGCGCATCAAGATCGGCGAGCAGGTCGTGTTCGACAGCGAGCTTGGCATCAACGTACCCGCCAACAAACGCAAGGTGGGCTTCCTTTTCCAAAACTACGCGCTGTGGCCCAACATGACGGTGTATGAAAACATCGCCTTTGGCCTGAGCAATGTCAAGGAGGAGCTCCCTAAGACCGACTTTGCGGCCAAAACGCTGGCCGACCAAATCGCGGCGCTGCAAAACCCGCGCGAAATCATCCGCCTGCTCACGGAATGCCGCGATAAAAAAGGCGAGATGGATCAGACAAAGGCATACTTGAAACTCATCGATACGTATGAGATATCCATCTATACGGCCAAAGAGCTTTATAAGCTGGGCTTGCAGGAAGCTGCCGACCCCACGGCCGCCGCAACCGTCGCCAGGGCCGCCGCGCTCCAGAAGCTCGACGCCATCCGCGCCTCCCACAAGGCCAAAGGCATGGAGCTTAACGAAAGCTGCGCGCCGGTGCAAAACGGCAAAGTCCTCGCCTTGGAGCGCAAGCTCTCCAAGGAGGAAATCGACCTCGCCGTGCGGCGCGTATCGCGCATCGTGAAGATCGGCATGTTTATGGACCGCTATCCCGCGGAGCTCTCGGGCGGCCAGCAGCAGCGCGTGGCCATTGCGCGCACGCTCGCGCCCGAGCCCTCGGTGCTTTTTATGGACGAGCCGCTCTCTAACCTCGATGCGAAGCTCCGCCTTGAGATGCGCTACGAGCTGCAGCGCCTGCACGTGGAAACGGGCAGCACGTTCGTATACGTGACCCATGACCAGATGGAGGCCATGACGCTTGCGACGAAGATATGCCTCATCCAAAACGGCGTGCTTCAGCAATACGCGCCGCCGCTTACGGTTTACAACCGCCCACAGAACACATTTGTTGCGGATTTTGTAGGCAACCCCTCCATCAACTTCATTGAGGCGAAAGGAAGCCAAAGGCAGGACGGCGCGGTCTCCCTGCGCATCCTCGGCGGCGTCGAGGCGGCCTTCCAGCCAAATGAAGGCCTCGACCTCCCCGCATGGTTTTCTATGCGCAACGAAAAGGAAGAAAAGGAAGCGGCCGAAAACCAGGCGCGCCTGGCGGATAAGTATTATGTGGAAAAGGCCAATAAAGACGAGGCGTTCCGCTGCCACATCGCCAAGGTCGAGGAAGACGAGCTGAGCATGCAGGAAGAATTCGAGCCCACCGACGAGGACTTTATCCTCGGCGTGCGCCCGGAATTCATTTCCCTCTCGCCCGATGGGCCGGTGGCCGGCATTATCTATGGCGCGATGCCCACCGGCCTGGAGTCCACCATTAAGATCCGCGTGGGCGAATACCTCCTCACGAGCGTCGTGTTCGGCAGCGCCCTCTACAGGATCGGCGCCGAGGTCAGGCTAGGCTTCGACGGCAGCGACGTCGCGCTGTTCGACCGGCGCTCAGGCCGCTGCATCGCCTACGGTTCGCTGGAGGCGGAGCGGTAAGGGCGGAGGCGTAGCCAGCGTTCATCAAGAAGGCGCGCCGCCACGGGGAACCGTTGCGGCGCGCCTTTTGCGTAAACTTTAGCATCATAATCCGTCAGATCAACCGGTGGTTTTGATGAGGAGAGGCGGGCGTGAGAGAGCCACTGCCCCGAAGCTGCCCATACGGAGCCTAGCAGGCGGCTGTCAGGGAGGGTTCCGGTGTTATCACCGCTTTCGTCTCATGCATAATGGCGCCGAGCATTCTTATCTCGTCCTGACAAATGAAGGTGTAGGCCGTTCCACATCGATTGGCGCGGCCGGTACGGCCAATTCTGTGGACATAACAGTCGCTGTCGTTTGGCAGGTCATAGTTGATCACCATGTCGATGTTGCGCACATCGATGCCGCGCGCCGCCACATCCGTTGCCACGAGAACATCAATCTCGCCCGCGCGAAACGCGGCCATGATGCGCTCGCGCTTTTGCTGCTTCACGTCGCCATGCAAAGCTTCGGCACGTATCCCCTGGCGCTTGAGATCCTTACAGAGCTTATCGGCCCTGTGCTTCATATTGACAAAGACCAAGGAAAGCGTATTGCCGTTACGCTGCAATAGGGATAGAAGCGCATTCTTTTTAGCGCCATTCGCCACGGTGGTGTAAAATTGCTCCACCGTTTTTACCGTTAGCGTATCCTCTTTAACGGCGATATGCTGCGCATCGCGCTGATAATCCCGCGCAATCGCCATGATCTCCTTGGGCAGCGTAGCGGAGAACAAAACCGTTTGCCGCTGCTGCGGAACAGCCTTCAATATGCGGTTCAAGTCCTGCTTAAAGCCCATATCCAGCATCCTGTCGGCTTCATCCAGCACAACGATTTGAATGCCGTCGAGCTTTGCCGTGCGGCGCTGGATATGGTCCAGCAGCCTGCCCGGCGTGGCAATGATGATCTGCGGATTCCGCCGAAGCGCCGCAAGCTGCTTTTGTATATTTTCACCGCCATAGAGCGTAGCAAGGCGTACATTCTCTTTATATTTTGTCAGGCTTTTTATAACGCCGGATGTTTGTAAGGCAAGCTCGCGGGTGGGGCTTAATATAAGCACCTGCGCATTTTTATTGTGCGTATCGATAAATTCGCTCACCGGGATGCCAAAAGCGCAGGTTTTCCCAGTGCCTGTGGGGGCCTGCACGATAAGGTCGCGGCCGGCGAGAAAAGGCTTAATCGCCTTTGCCTGTATTGGCGTTGCTTGCTCAAACCCCATAGCGCGGATCGCCTGCTGTATGCTGGGGGAGAGCCTGTATTGATCAAAGGTTGCTTTTTCGTTCATATAATCTCCTGTGGTTGTGCCTAAAAAATCCGCCCGCCTGTTTCCAGATGGGCGGATTCACCTTAGAGTTAATTTAGGCAGTCCGTACGTTTACCGCGCGGAATTTGCTGCTGTTTTTCGGATCGGCTTCGATATCGAACGTAACAGCCTGGCCTTCTTGCAGGGTTCTGTAGCCGTTGTCGGAGACAATGGCGGAAAAATGTACGAATACATCCTCTCCGCCCGCGTCGTTGGAGATAAAGCCAAAGCCCTTTTCCGTGTTGAACCATTTTACCGTACCGCTATGCATGATGGTACCTCCTGGATAAATATTTTACATCCGAAAGAATAGAGAAACCTCGCATTTCTGTAAACCATAAACATCGATTTACACAAATACGAGGTCTATCAATCACTTTAGAACAATCTTAATCTACCACACAATCCGATTCCAGTCAAGTAGATTCGTAAAAAAGGCACGGCTGGCCGCCGTGCCGATGCCTTCCTTCTTTTAGCGTTTTCGTCCCATGCCGATTATTGATCAAGTTCTTGCTTGCGCGCGCGTTCGCGCTGCGCTTTGCGCTTCGCGGCCCGCTCTTTGCGGCGCTTGTTCTCTGCCGCGCGGATCACAAGGAGCACGATAAGCAGGATAAGGAGCAGCGCGCCCGCGCCGCATATGGCGTAAAACAGCGTTGCGCTTACGGTCATCGTACCCGCCTCGGCGGGCGCGGGGGACTGCTGTGGCGCGGGCGCGGGCGTTTCTGCAGCCTCCTCGGGGGGCAGCGTGGGCTGCACGGGCCGCGCGGGCATTACCGCATAGCGCTGGAGGGATTGATCCGCCGGGTTATAAGCATAATACCCCACTTCGCCGTTTGCATTGCGCGCGTACAGAAGGTAGATATCGCCCTGCGCATCCTGCGCCTTCCACGCGGTATAATCCTTATCGTCTATGGTCAGCGTTGTCTCCGCAAACCCGTCGGGAAGCGGAACGCTGCCATCCGGCTGCAGGAGGATATACGTTTTAGAAACGGAAGATACCGTTTTATAGGGGTAAAGCGTATCCTTTTGTGCGTTGAAGATGTAATAACCGCCCGTGTCGCCCGAGGCGTTGGATAGGTAAAAGAGCATGGGCGCGTCGCTATCGGCTACCATAGCCGCTGCCACCGTTTGATCGTGGTAGGTATAGCTCGACTCCTCATAGTTCGCGGGCAGCGTCACGTTCTCAAGCGTGCGCCAGATATACAGGCTTTCCGCTGCGCCCTCCGCATTTTGCGCCAAAACGCCCTCTGCCGCGTAGTCTATGGGCGGCGGCGCGGGCGTTGCGGGCGCGCCGGTGACCGCGATGCTTACGCTCGCGCTTGCGCCTCCCGCCTCTTTGCCGTCGTAGCCAAGCGCCTTTTCAACATTGAACTTGACCTCCGCCGTACCGGCCGCGACGGCTGTGAATTTTATGCGCGCTGTTAGGGCGTCGGTTCCGCCTTTTTGGGCGGAAGCCATGCTCAAAAAGCCATCCGAAGCGCCGCCCGCGCTTTCCGCGTAGGCGAGCACAGCCGGGTCATAGGTAAAAATCCCCTCCGCGACGGATATCCCCTTGCCGCTTACGGTCACGGTGATCTCCACCGTATCGCCCGCCTGTACGCTTTCTTTATCCGCCGCTGCGACCAGGCCCACATCGGCAAGCGCGGATGCCGGCGCGAGAAGCAGAAGCGCGGCGAAAAGGAACGCGGCCATCCTTTTATATGTCAAAAAGCTTTTCATACTTCAATACCCCCTTAAGCTATCTTTGCGTCGCCGTTGATAAAACGAATGAGAAGGAGCATATCGTTTGCGTCCACCGCGCCGCTGCCATCGACATCCGCCGCGCGCAAGCGCGCGCCGGTAAGGAGCGTGCCATGCGCGAGATGGTCGCGAAGCGCCGTCACGTCCGCATCGTCAACTTTGCCATCGCCGTCGAGATCGCCGAAGATCACAACGGGCAGATCGAAGAACATCTTCCCCTCACCGTAAGTAACGCGCACGAATTGGCCCGTGCATACGTTCCCCTCCACGGGGTTTCCTTTGGCGCTCACGAGGCTCAAGCTTCCCTCTGAGGAAAGGTTTTTCAGAAACGCTTCGCCCGAAGAGCCGCTCGAAACGCCGCTTACGCCCCAGGCACGCACCTTATAGGCGCTGCTTTCCACCTTGGGCGCGGTGTCGTAATCGCCGATGGAGATGAGCTCGGTGTTCGCATAGTAAAAAGAGAGAATATCCGCATAGGGCTGCCCGGCTCTGGCGCGCTCCTGCGCGCCGCGCTGCGAAAGGCCCACGCCGTGGCCATAGCGCCGCTCTGTGAGGAAGAAGCCCGCATATTCCATGCCGCCGCTGCGGCAAACGCCCGCCTCCGCGCCACGCATCCTAAGCCGCGTCTTTTTAGCGGTGAGGCTGCCGATTTGGCGTTGGAAGCTGCCAAAGCGCATATCCTCGAGCGTAAGCGTTACACAAACCTGGCCGCTCGTTTGCGCGCCGTTTTCTTCATACCCCACCACGAGCGTCACATCCGCCTCGGTATAGCAGCGGCTCGG
>CAZAZI010000011.1:0-14959 GCA_964489575.1 uncultured Oscillospiraceae bacterium
GCGTCGAAGCGCCTCCAACAACCCCTATTATATCATTTGTATCAATATTTTCAAGCAAAACTTCATCCAGATTTGCTATAGATTGCACTTGTTTGCAGTATTTTTTGCAAATGCCCGCCAGCTTTTGCGTATTCGAACTGTGATGACCGCCGACTACCAGCATGCGTGTACATTTTTTACTTAGCAGGGCGGCCTCCTCCTGCCTTTGGCAGGTAGAGGGGCAAATGGTGGAATAATAGCGAAAATCGTTGATTTTGGCACGCAGGATCGCGGCTGCCGCCTCAAAATCCAGCTTTTGCGCTGTGGTTTGGGAGACCAGGCAGGCCTGCTCCATTGCAGGCATGGCCTCGGCATCTCCGATGCTTTGCAGGATATGAACGGCTGCGCCCTGGGCGTGTCCGGCGATGCCCCGCACCTCCGGATGATCCGCGGCGCCAAAGATCAAGATGGGGCAGCCCGCCGCCGCCTGTTCCTCTACGATTTGGTGAATGCGGCCCACAAAGGGGCAGGTGGCGTCCGTAACGGTTCCGGCCCGTGCCTCCAGCGCGGCCCGGTCTTCAGGCGAAAGCCCGTGGGAGCGGATTACGGCATGCGCGCCCATGGGTATCTCCAAGAGCGTTCGGGCTACGTGGATGCCCTCCCCCTCCAGCTTCTCGATCACGGCGCCATTGTGGATCAACTCGCCATAGGTATAGATGGGGCCGCCGCCGGCAGCCGCCCGGGCCATTTCCATGGCCCGCTCTACCCCAAAGCAAAAGCCGATGTTTTGGGCCGTAAGAATTTTCATAACGCCTCCTGCAGCTTGTCTTTAAGCGCCAGGATCGCGGCTTCCAGCGCACTGGTAAGGGCCGCCGCCTGTTCGGAATGGGGCAGGCCCGCCACGATCTGGGCCGCCTGGATGGGGGCGCCCACGATCAGCTTGGGACGATTGGTACGGTAGCTGCTGGGGTGGATATAGATGGGCACCAGAGGCGCGCCGCTGCGAAGGGCCAGGAAGGCGGCGCCGTTTTCCAATTCATCCAGCTCAAAGGTGACGGAGCGCTTGCCCTCGGGGAAAATGCCAAATACCTTACCCGCTTTAAGCAGTTGCATGGCATTGCGCAAAGAGGCCAGATCCGTGGCCCTGCGGTTGACGGGAAAGGCGAAGAGCGCTTTGAAGAACCAGCGGCCCAGGGGCTTTTCGAACAGCTCCTTCTTGGCCATGAAATGGATATTGCGGCCGGCCAGCAGGGCGATGAGCAGGGGGTCCACCATGGAGATATGGTTGGCTATAAAAATGGCCGCTCCTTTGATATTAAGCCCCTTGCGGTTGATGACCCTGGGCCGCCAAAAGAGCAGGATGAACGGACCGATCAGATATTTGACGATAATGTAAAACACAGCGCTTACTCCCCTTCTCCGATCCTTTGGGGCAGATGGCGGAGAACAGCCGCCACAGCCTCGTCTTCGCTCATCTGCGTGGTGTCGATGTAGACCGCCTCCGGCACCCGCACCAGCGGCGCGAAGGCCCGCGTGCTGTCGTTATGATCCCGCAAGGCAATCTGCTCTTCCATTTGGGCAAGATGCAGGTCCGCCGGGCATTGGCCTTTGGCCTTGAGCTCATCCAGCCGCCGCCCGGCCCGGGCCTGCACCGTGGCCGTGATGTAAAATTTATAAGGCGCATCCGGCAGCACAAAGGAGCCGATTTCCCTGCCATCCAGCACCACGTCGTTCTTTTGAGCCACGGCGCGCTGGGCCTCGGCCAACTTGATGCGCACGGCCGGGATGGCGCTGATATCCGATGCGCCCTGAGCGATCTCCTGCGTGCGGATAAGGCCGGAAACATCCTCCCCGTCGAGGTAGGTATGCTGCACGCCCTCGATGCTTTTGGCGTAGATCTCCGTTTGCGCGAGCAGCGGGATCACGGCCTGTTCATCGAGCGGGCTGACGCCCCGGCGCAGGGCCTTAAGGGCCATAGCCCGATACATAGCCCCCGTATCGAGGTAGAGGATACCCAATTCCCTGGCCACTCCCTTTGCGATGGTGCTCTTGCCCGCGCCGGCGGGCCCGTCGATGGCGATGTTTAGATGCATAAGAAACACACAGCTTTCCTTTGTTACAGCTATATATAATATAGAAGCCCGCCGCTCTGGGCGGCCATATACAGGAAAAATAAGACGATTATCTTCTTTGCAATTTATTGGCCGATCCGCCGTTTTTTAAACGCTCCGGCCGGCCAGCGCGCCGGTAGAGTAAGCAATTTGCAGGTTGAAGCCGCCGGTATAGGCGTCGGTATCGATGATCTCGCCTGCAAAAAACAGGCCTGGAACCAGCTTGGATTCCATGGTGGAGGCGTTGATCTCCTTCACGCTGACCCCGCCCCGGGTGATCACGGCCTCCTCGATGCCCCTGGCCCGCTCCACCGTTAGCGGCAGGGCCTTGAGCAAGGCGCAGAGGGCCTGTCGCTGGGGCCGGCTTACCTCGGCGGCGTTGATATCCGCCGGTATGGCGCTAAGCTCCACCACGATGGGGATGAGCTTAGCGGGCAGGAGCTCATTAAGCGAATTGGCGAAGCGGCGGCGGGCATTCGTTTCAAGGTCTCGCATAAGCCGTTTATCCAGCGCTTCCGGGCTAAGTCCGGGCTTGAGGTCGATGAAAAGGGCGCAGCCCGCGGGATCATCCGCCATACGGCTGCTGGCTGAAAGCACCAGGGGGCCGGATACGCCGAAATGGGTGAACAGAAGCTCCCCCAACTCGGAAAAGATCACCTTGCCCTTTCTCTCTGCCCGCAGGGCCACGTTGCGAAGGGAAAGGCCCATGGTGCGTTCCGGCCAGGCTTCTTTCGTGACCAGGGAGATCAGCGAAGGCTTGCAGGAAATAATGGTATGGCCCAGGCTTTGGGCCAAGGCATGGCCTTCGCCGTTGGAGCCCGTGCTGGGGTAGCTTAGGCCGCCGGTGCAAAGGATGATCGCGTCGTAGGTTTCCTTTTGATTATTGACGGTAAGCAGGAAGGCCCCATCCTCCGCTTTGCGGATGGCCTCCACATGGGTGTGCAGGCGGATGTCTGCGCCGCTTTGGCGCACATAGGCCGTGAGCGCGCGCAACACATCGCTGGAATGATCCGATGCGGGGAAAACCCGGTTGCCCCGTTCCACTTTGGTAGGCGTGCCCATACGCTCCACCAGGGCGATGATATCCTGATTGGTGAAGCCATAGAGGGCGCTATAGAGGAACTTGGGGTTGCGGGGGATATTCTGGAACATATCCTCCACGGCGCAGGCATTGGTGAGGTTGCAGCGGCCTTTGCCGGTAATGTACAGCTTTTTGCCCGTTTTCTCGTTCTTTTCGAGCAGGGTAACTTCATGGCCCCTGGAGGCGGCCTCCCCGGCGGCCAGCATGCCCGCAGGGCCGCCGCCGATCACGGCCACCCGCTTACTTCCCATTATGATTTGCCCCGCTCCGCGGGAGCCTCCCGGGAGGAAATATAAACCTTCTGCCGCTTCCAGATGCTTTCGAGCTTATCCAGCCGCTCGTGGACATCGTCTTTGCGGCGCAGGCTGGCCGCCACGATCAGGGCGTTGATCAGGCTCAAGGGCGCGGTGAGGGAATCCGCAAAGGAGGCCATGTCGCTGCGGGCCATCAGCACGTAATCCGCCATCTCGGCAATGGGCGAAAACACCCCGTCCGTAATGGCCGCCACCCTGGCGCCCATGCTCTTGGCAAAGGCGAGGGTTTCCACGGTACGCGTGGAGTAGCGCGGGAAGCTAATGCCCAGGCACAGGTCGCCCGGGCCGATGCGGAGCATGCTCTCGTAAGCATCCCCGAACGAGGGGTTTATCGTAATCACGTTATCCAGCACAAAGCCCAGGTAATAGCCTAAAAACTGCGCTAGCGGCGAGGCGCTTTTCATGCCCACGATGTAGACCTTGCCGGCCGTGAAAAGCGCGTCCACCACCTTGTTAAAGGTGACGCTATCCGCCGTATCGATGGTGGCGCGCAGGTTGGCGATATCGCTTTTGAGCACATTCGTGAGCACCTCGTCTGGCTCCAGTTCCGAGGTAAGCTGGATGCGCTGCACGGCTGTGAGGCGGTTGCGGATCAGCTCCTGCAAGGAGCGCTGCAACTCCGGATAGCCGTCGTAGCCCAGGGCATAGGCAAAGCGCACCACGGTGGATTCGCTCACGCCTACCGTGTGCCCCATACGGGCCGCCGTGATGAAGGCCGCCTTGTCGTAGTTTTCCATGATGTAATTGGCCAGCAGCTTCTGCCCTTTGCTGAAACTGGCATAGTGCTGGTTGATGCGAATCAGCAGATCTGCGTTTTCCATGGCCTATCCTTCCATTCCGAAGATCCTTGGCTTTTCGGCATTTTGCAGCCGAGCGAGAGCCGCTTGATCTGTAAAATCCGTGAGCAGGGGGGTTACGGTCACGTAGCCGTCCTGCACCCAGCGCACATCGCATTCCTCTTTGGGGCCGCATTGATAGGTGGAGCCGGGGGGCGTCCAGTAATATTTGCGGCCGTGCGGATCCTCCCGCTCGATATACTTGCCGTCGTAAACCTGGTGCGCCAGGGGTGTAAAGCGAACGCCGCGCAGGCTTTCCCGCGGCAGGGCGGGCACGTTAACATTCCACAGCGGGCTGCCGCTCTTGAAAAAGGCGGGCAGCAGTTCACGTGCTACCCAGGCCGCGGGGCCAAAATCCTCGCTCTTCATGCCTACCAGGGAAACGGCCATGCTGGGTACGCCCAAAAGCGCCCCCTCCATAGCTGCGGATACGGTGCCCGAATAGGTGGTATCCACGCCCAGATTCTGGCCATGGTTGATGCCGGATAGGATGCAGTCCGGCCGCTGGGCCAGGTTGCCAAGGCCTACCTTCACGCAATCCGTCGGCGTGCCGTTCACGGCGTAGGCCACTACGTCCTCCAGGCCGCTTAGGGTAATGCGGTTGGCCCGCAAGGGGGTCAAAAAGGTGAGAGAATGGCCGGCGCCGCTGCGTTCGCTATCCGGCGCAACGATGGTTACCCGGTGGCCGCCTCTCTCTTCCAGCTCCAGCGCTAACGCCTGGATGCCGGCGGCAAAAATGCCATCGTCATTCGTGAGCATAATATGCATAAGGGCGTACGCCTCCCTTCTTTATTAAATATGATTCCAATCTTGCATATACTTGCATCATTGTAGCAAAATGGCAGATAAAATGCAATGCAAATCCGAAAAAGATGCAAGTCCTGCAAAACCAGGGTTCAAATGACGGAAAACGGGCGATGCAGCCGCACCGCCCGCTCAGAGCGTTTCGTTGGGTTAGTAAGTCAGATGGAGAGATCCTCTACGTAGAGGGTGGTTACGCCGGCAGGAACAACCGCAGGCGCAGGCGCGGCAACCACGGGAGCGGCCTTAGGCGCGGGCGCGGCTTCGGGAGCCTTGCCTTCCTTGGCGGCCTTGCGGGCCTCGAAGAACTTCATGGCTACCTGCGGGAAGAGCGCGTAGCTGAGCACATCCTCCTCCTGCTCCATGTAGTCTTTAATCTCCTCGCGGTATTTATCCAGCTCGGGCTCGAGCAGATCCGCAGGGCGGCAGGTGATGGGCTCCTTATCGCCAATGGCCATCTTACGGATTTCCTCGTTTACCTCGCCGGGCAAAGAGCCGTATTCGCCGGCCAGGATGGCTTTGGATTCCTTGGTGAACGTCTTATAACGGCCCATGAGCACGTTATATACGGCTTGGGTGCCGACGATCTGGCTGGTGGGCGTGACCAGGGGCGGATAGCCGAAGTCCTTGCGAACCACGGGGATCTCGGCCAGCACGTCGTAATACTTATCCTCCTGCTTCGCTTCCTTAAGCTGGGAGATGAGGTTGCTGAGCATGCCGCCGGGCACCTGGTAGATAAGCGTGTTGGTATCCACGCTGAGCACCTTGGGGTTGAGGCTGCCCTGCTCCTGAAGCCTTTGGGCGATCTTGCGGAAATGCTTGGCAGCTTCTGCCATTTTGGCAAGGTCGAGGCCGGTGTCGTATTCCGTGCCTTTGAGTGTGGCAACCAGGGATTCGGTGGCGGGCTGGGCCGTGCCGTTCGCCATGGGGGAGAGGGCGCAGTCTACGATATCTACGCCGGCCTGCACGGCCATAAGATAGGTCATATCGCCAGTGCCGGTGGTGTTGTGGGTGTGCAGATGGATCGGCACATCCACTTCGCTCTTGAGGCGCTTTACCAGGGAGTAAGCGTCGTAGGGCAGGAGCAGGTTGGCCATATCCTTGATGCAGATGTTATCAGCGCCTAGCTGCACCAGCTCCTTGGCCAGTTTGACGAAATAATCCTCGTTGTGCACGGGGCTGATGGTATAGCTGATGGCGGGCTCGCAAATGCCGCCATATTTCTTGGTGAATTTGATGGCCGCTTCCAGGTTGCGGATGTCGTTGAGCGCGTCGAAGATACGGATCACGTCAATGCCGTTCTCGATAGCCTTGCGGCAGAATTGCTCCACCACATCGTCCGCATAATGCTTATAACCAAGAATGTTCTGGCCGCGGAAAAGCATTTGCAGCTTGGTGTTGGGCAGGGCCTTGCGCAGCTTGCGCAAGCGGTCCCACGGGTCTTCGTTGAGGAAGCGCAGGCAGCTGTCGAAGGTGGCGCCGCCCCAGCACTCCAGGGAATAATAACCGATGCTGTCCAATATTTCACAGGCGGGGAGCATATCCTCCAGCCGCATACGGGTGGCCGCCTGGGATTGGTGGGCATCGCGCAGGATAGTATCCGTGATCATTACTTTATGTGCCATTCATTAAACCTCCTATCAAACGGCGAGGTGCGCGGCGCAAAAATGCTTTAGGCCAGAACCACCAGCACATCGCCGGAATTGACGGTAGAGCCCTTGGCAACGTTGACGGCGACGATCTTAGCGTCGCGGGGAGCCAGGATCTCGTTCTCCATCTTCATCGCTTCGAGAATCAGCAGCACGGAGCCGCTCTTCACGGAATCGCCGGGTTTTACGCGAACATCCAGGATATTGCCGGGCATGGGGCTTTCCATAGCCTCCTGGCCGGCGGAAGCCGCAATGGGCGCGGCGGCGGCCACAGGGGCCGCAACAGGAGCGGCGGCTGCGGGAGCGGCTACGGGAGCAGCGCCAGCGGCGATCTCTTCGACTTCGATCTCATAGGAAGAACCGTTGACATTGACGATGAATTTACGCATGGAATATCCTCCTGTAAATTTAGAATGATGTTTGGTAGCGGTTAAGGTTAAACGGCCTTGATGCTGTGGATACGAAGCCCTTGCGGCTCCGTGCCCATGGCTGTGGCCAACGCCGCTGCTACCGCGGCGATAAACTGTGCGCGATCATTAGGCTGCGCCGAACCAACGCGGCGGATGGAGCGGATACGAAGGCCTTGGGGCTCCGTTCCCATGGCGGTGGCGATGGCTGCGGAAACGGCGGCTACGAACTGGCCGCGATCCTCATCAAGCTGCGCCGAACCAACGCGGCGGATGGAGCGGATGCGAAGGCCCTGGGGCTCCGTTCCCATGGCGGTGGCGATGGCCGCGGAAACGGCGGCTACAAACTGGCCGCGATCCGCAATTGGCAGCGCGACGGGCAACGCGTTCGGGGTCGCCTTTTGCGCTGCAGGCGCCACGTTTTCATCCTGGCGGGGTGTGGACGACCTGTGTAGGAGCTTCCAGCAGAGCATTACCACAAAAGCTGCGGCTATGCCAAGAAAGAAAGCACCCCATGGACTGATGCTTTGCATGGTAAAAATCCTCCCTTCTAAGGTGTTCTTAGAATACGAAACCAAGCATAAGTTATGCTTATATTTATTGCAGGGAAGCGGCAGAAAGCCGCTTCACCCCTATTATCTATATTTTACATATAAAAGCTTACAGGTGCAAGAACAATCGCAAAATAAGGCGAATTAATTTTTGTGCTATTCTAATTTGTTATAACTCTAGCAAATAATCACTCCAGGCCGCAGCTAAGGGCCGCCCATTCCGCCTCGTTCAGGGGCCTGTGGCTGCCGCTTTTCAGATCGCCCAGGCGCAGGGGGCCCAGGGCTACGCGGCGAAGCGTCAGCGTTTCGTGCCCCACCGCGGCCAGCATACGGCGCACCTGGCGGTTGCGTCCCTCATGGATGGTGATGTTGAAGGCCGTGTTGCCGTTTTTCAGGCTATGTACCTCCTCCACCCGGGCGGGCGAAGTCATGCCATCCTCCAGCATCACGCCCTGCTCCAAGGCCGCTTTTTGTGCTTGCGTAAGCGTGCCGTCGCAAATGACGGAATAGGTTTTGCCCAGCTGGAATTTGGGATGGGTCAGGCGGTAGGCGAGCTCGCCGTCGTTGGTCATCACCAGAAGGCCCTCGGAATCGTAATCCAGCCGGCCCACGTTATAAACCCGCGCGGGCAGATCCTTCACGTAATCCATCACTGTAGGCCTGCCCTCGGGGTCTGCTGCGGTGCACATCACGCCCTTGGGCTTGTTGAGAATCACGGTGAGGCGTACTTCCTCCAAGCGAAGCGTCTTCCCGTCCAGCTCTACGGCGTCAAAAAGCGGGTCCACAGAGCTGCCCAGCAAGGCGACCGCCCCGTTTACCCGCACGCGGCCCGCCGAAATGATTTCTTCGCATTTGCGCCGGGAGGCGACCCCGGCGTCCGCCATGAATTTCTGGAGCCGCATAAGTGGCCTCCTTGTTTGCATTTAGGCGATGAAGCGGAACAGCTTTTGCATATAAAACCCTACCGTCGCCTGGTCGATATCCTCCCTGGCGGCCAGATCAAAGCGGGCGCGCAAAGCGCCGCTGCCCTCCTCTAAAACTTCTACATAACCGCAGGTTTCACCCTGGCGAATGGGCGCGGAAAGGAGATCCGGCAGGACGACCTTGGTGCGGTATTGGCTGCTGCCGCCCTTTTCTACGATCACCATTATATCCTCTTGGGCGCAAAGTGCCAATCTGTTTTTCATACCGCCTTCCACATAGATGCTGGCCACCTGATCGCCCCGGCTTACCAGCGGGGCCATTTCATAGTTCTCCATGCCGTAATCAAGCAGGGCCTGCGCTTCATTGAACATATCCGGGCAATCCAGCACCACGCCCACCAGCTGCATGTCCTCCCGCTGCGCAGCGAAAACCAGGCAGCGCCCGGCGGCCTTGGTATAGCCTGTTTTTACGCCGTTGCCACCCTCATAATTCCAGAGGATTTTGTTTTTATTTTTAAACGTGCGGGCCACGGCCCCGGTCTGCGCACGGTAATATTGGGTTGCGGCGATCTCCCGGAAGGTTTCGTTTTGCATGGCCGCCGCGGTGATGAGGGAAAGATCATAGGCCGTAGTGTAATGCGCCTCGCTATGCAGGCCGTTTGGGGTGACGAAATGCGTATCCACAGCGCCCAACTGCCGGGCTCTGGCGTTCATCAGGGCGGCGAATTGCTCTACCCCGCGGCCGATATGGATGGCGATGGCTACAGCCGCGTCGTTGCCGGAGGACAGCATCAGGCCGTAGAGCAAATCCCGAAGGCTGATGCTTTCCTCCAATTGCAGGTAGATGCTGGAGCCCTCCACCCCATAGGCGGCGGCGTCTGTTTCCACCAGTTCATCAAGGTTCCCCAGCTCGATGGCCAAAAGGGCCGTCATCACCTTGGTGGTGCTGGCCATGGGCAGCTTTTGGCGGGCGTTCTTTTCATAGAGCACTTTGCCTGTGGAAGCCTCCATCAGCAAGGCCGCCCGGGCATTGATCTCGGGCGGCTTAGCAAGCGCCAACGCCGGGCGGGCGGCAGAGAGGGTGAGCAGGGCCAAAATGGCCGCCAGCCAGCCTTTCAGCAGCCGCATGGTCATCTGCTCCCTCCCCCCTCGCTTTTTTTGGCGCACAGGCTGCGGATGGCCTGCTCAAGGGTGGTGATGGATTCTGGCAAAAGCTCGAGGGCGCGATCCAGCGTGCCCTGGCTGCAGGCGGGCAGTACCTTTACGCTTCCGCCCGTAACGGAAAGGAAGGCCAGGGGCGTGAGCGTCATCCCCGCTACCGACGCGCCGGCAAAGGGATAGCAATCCCCGCCGGATTCGCTAAGCTCCTCGCCGCTGCGGGCGATGGGCGCTTTAACAGCCTGCTTTTGCTGCTGGCCGTATTCCCCGCCGCCTGAGAAAAAGCCCATGCTTACCTTGGAAACGGGTAAAATCATGGTTTCGCCCGTGGTGAGGATGGGCGTGCCGACGATGGTGTTTACATCCACCATTTCTTTAAGCTGTTCCATAGTGGTTTTCATGATGTTTTCAATGGGGTGCGCCATAGCCGTTTACCTCGCGTGCTGCTTATTTGCTGCCGGATAGCAACACCTATAATCTGCCATATCCGCAGGGTAACTATGCCTTCCAGATTCAGGCAAAAGCAGCGCGCGCCGCACACGGGCAGGAGGTGTATTTGCAAAAAAGCGGGTGCAAGCAGCACCCGCGCCGCGCAATCGAGCAAGATGGAGAGAGACCCGACCCATAGGATTGCCGCACAGGCATCCTGCGCGCCGCCCACAGCGCCCCGTATGCGAAATTCCTCCGCTCTAAGCCAAATCGCCCGCTCCCGAAGCAGTGCCCGCAGCAAGGGCCGTTCTTTTTTTCCCTTCTCCTTGCGAATGAATTTAATGGGCTTCACCCTGCCCCCCACATACAGCCTTAGGGGCGAATACGAGAGGCAGGCATGCAAACGCAGCGGGATCAGGCCGAAAAACAAGCGCGCGTGGAACACGAGCGTAGCTCGCTCCCGCTCAATGGTGAGGCTGAATCGCAGCCGTATGTTGCTGAGCAGGCCGCAGAGGATGAGCAAAGCGGCAAGCAAAAAGGCCATATACCCTCCATAAAGCGGTATTGGCCTTAGTCTTTTCCAAAGGTGGGTTTTTATGCCTGGCCCTCTGAACCTATGCGCCAGTTTTTTCTTCGCCTTCCCCCTCCCCATCCGCCTGGGCACAGAAGCTTTCATAGCTGGGCAGCTCGGCCAATGAATGCAGGCCGAACTGGCGCAAAAAGGCGTCCGTGGTGCCAAAGAGCATGGGCCTGCCCACGGCATCCTTGCGGCCCAGCTCCCGGATAAGGCCCAGCTTCATCAGCTGGCTCACGGAATATTCGCAGCGTACGCCCCGGATGGACTCGATGTCGTTGCGGGTAACTGGCTGCTTATAGGCCACGATGGAGAGGGTCTCCAGCATGGCTTGGGAAAAGCTCTTGGCCTGCGCGGGCTGCAAAAGCTGCTCCACATAGCTGGCATAGCGCCGGTTGGAGATGAGCTGCACGGTATCCGCCGTACGGTAAAGCACAATGCCCCGCTTCAGTTCGAGGTATCGGTTCTCCATCCGCGTCAGCAGGGCCTGCAGCTCCAGGTCCGTAACCCCCAGCGCGCGCTGGAGGGAGACCACATCTACAGGTTCACCGGAAACGAAGAGGATGCATTCTATGGCGCCGATGCGTTCGTCCTGATCCAAATAACCGTTAGTTTCCATCTTTCCGTCCATGTATGTTATTGCTCGTCCATATATTCAAAATCGGCGTCATCCGCGGCGATCGCGCCCGGCAGGATGGTGATGGGCGCGTAGGGTTCGCTCTGTTTGAGGTGCACCTCGCCCCGGGTCAGCATTTCGAGCAGGGCCATAAAGGTTACGATCATCTCTAGCTTGGGCGCGCCCGGCTCGAACAGCTCGAGAAAATCCATCTTTTGCCGGCCCTGCAGCAGGAAGCGGATCCGCACCAGTTGGGAGCGCACGGTGTAGGCATCCGCCCGCACCTCCTGCGAATGGATGGCATGGGCGCGCTGATCCTCACGCTTGTTGAGCAGCTCCAAAAAGGCGTCGAACAGGCCGCTGGGCGAGCTTTCCTCCCAGATGATCTCCTGCGGCGGCAAAAGGAATTCCTCGGGCAGCTTCGCAAACATGCCCCGGGCCTGCTCCAGCAGATCTTCCAGGTGCGCGCCTGCCTCTTTGATGGCCTTGTATTCCCGCAGCTGGCGGATCAAAACCTCGGCCGGATCTTCTTCTTCCTCATCATCCCGGGGCGGCCGGGGCAGCAACGAGCGGGATTTGATATACACCAGCGTGGCCGCCATGGTGAGGAACTCGCTGGCCGTATCCATATCCAGCCCGTCCAGCCGGGCCATATATTCGAGGTATTGCGCGGTAATCTCAGAGATGAAGATATCCTTGATATCCACTTCGGCCTGCTCGATCAGGTGCAAAAGCAGATCCAGCGGCCCTTCGAACTGGCGCAGGCGAACTTCGTACGCAGCCATATCACAAGAGGCCCAGCAGGCTGAAAATGCCCGTGTAAACGCTTTGCATCGCGTACACGACGCCATCCACCATCGGGCTCATAATGGTGCTCAATACGCCTGAGAAGAGCAGCACCAGCAGGAGGATATAGCCATATTGATCGAGGAAGGAGAAGAAGCGGTAGCCTTTGCTGCTGCGCAAAAACAGGCATTGAGCCACGTGATAGCCATCCAGCGGCGGGATGGGCAAAAGGTTGAACACGCATAGGCTCACGTTGAGGAAAAAGAAGGTTGTGAAGACCTTCCAGCCCATCTCGTTTACGCCGGTGGTGAAAACGAAGGCGTAGAATACGCCCATCGAGACGAAGGCCAGCAATAGGTTGGTCGTAACCCCCGCCAGGGAGACGATCAACTCATCCTTGCGTGGGGTTTTGAAATAGCGGGTGCTGATGGGCACGGGCTTGGCCCAGCCAAAGCGAAACAGCAGCAGCGTGAGAAAGCCCATGGGGTCGATATGGGCAAAGGGGTTGATGGTCATACGGCCCAGATTGCGGGCCGTAGGATCTCCCAGGCGGTAAGCCGCGTAGGCATGCGCCCATTCGTGGAAGGAAAGGGCCACCAGCACGATGGGAATGCGATAAAGGAGTTCGGTAAGGAACCCCACGGGATTGGAGAATAGACTGGAGATACCACTAAACAAGCAGACAACACCTCATTTTACAGATGAGGTTATTATACGCCAAAGCTGCCTTATATTGCAAGTTATCCGTGCACCCAGCCTACCAGCACCATGGCGGCGTAATCCATCACCTTGGCTTGGGGAACGGCTTCGGCGATCAGCAGCTCCACGCTGCAAAGCGCCTCCCCCGCGTCATCCGTATAGCGCACCAGGCCCACGGCCTGGCCCGCTTCAAGGGGGGCCGTAAGGCTCTCAGGCAGCTCCCATTGGGCCTCGTGGCCCGTGCCTTTGGGCAAAAGCAGCACCGCATCCTGCCCGGCCACCAACGCCACGGAGCTGCGCCTGGCACCCAACACCGGCATGGATTCCACCAGCACCTGTTCCGCCCTGGCCAGGGCCTTTACCTCGTAGGCCGCAAAGCCGTAATCGATAAGATCGCCGGCGGCCGCGGTGCGGGCCGAGGCGTTGGGCGCGCCGATTACGGCGCAGATCCAGGCTGCGCCGCCCCGGGTCACGCTGAACACCCCGCAATAGCCCGCAGAAGCGGAGGAGCCAGTAGCCACCCCCACACAGCCGACGGAAGTCTTCAAAAGCCGGTTGGAACTGGCCAGCTCCGTGGCCCTGCCGTCCGTGTGGCTGATACCATCATAAAAGAGACCGCTGTAGGCTGTGAAGGAGGCGCTTTGCATCAGCGCCCTGCCCAAGGTCACCAGGTCGTTAGCGCTTAGGCGCATATCCGCCTCCATCAGCTGTGCATAATCCGTTTCTATGCCCAGCTCGCTAAGCCGCGCCTGCGCACGCTGCGTACAGGCTGTAGCGGAGCCGTAAACGGCCTCCGACAGGGCGTAGATAGCGTCCCCGGCCAAGATCATCACCGCCGCCTTTAGCAGCGAGGCCGCGTCGATTACCTCGTAGGCGGATAGAAAGGCCGTGGGCCCCTTGATCCTGGCCGCAGCCTCACTCACGGTAACAGAGGCGCTCAGCTGCAAAAGGCCCTGGTCGATCCCCTCGCAAACGGCCAACAGGGCCGGCAGGCGGGTCAGCCCGCCCACCTCCATCCTTTCCTCCGCTTTGTAGGCGGCCACGGCCTGGCCCCCCGCCTGCTCGGCCAGCACCGCCGCCTTGGCGCCCGCGATATTCGCGGGCATGGCAGTTTCGACCCCCAGGGCCGCCCCGCAGGGCAGAAGCGTAAGCAAAGCCAGGGCCAGCGCCATGGCCCGGGCGAGCGCCTGTTTTTGCATAATAGAAGCCCCCCATATACACAGATCGTATTACATATCTATGTGATCTGAGAGGCATAAATACGAAAAAGGGAGATTTACCGCCTTAAAGGCCCAACTCCTTCAGGAATGAAGTCCCGGTTTTCCAGGGCGCGCCGGCCACATGCTCAAAAACCGTGCTGCCGATATCGGCGAAGGTCTGCCGCGTGCCCAAGGCTACGGCCTTTTCCATGCCCTTGTGATAAGCCAGGATCGGGATATATTCCCGGGTGTGGTCTGTGCCGGGCCAGGTAGGATCGCAACCATGATCGGCCGTGATAACCAGCAGGTCGTTCGGGCCCATGGAATCTATCATTTCGGGCAGGCGGCTGTCGAATTCCTCAAGCGCGGCGGCATAGCCTTCTACATCGTTGCGGTGGCCATAGAGCATATCCGTATCCACCAGGTTGGTAAAGATGAGATCCCCCGCTCCTTCGCGGATATAGCCCAAGGTAGCCTCGATGCCATCCGGGTTGTTCTTGGTGTGGTTGGCCAGCGAAATGCCCCGGTGGCAGAAGATATCCTCGATCTTGCCCACGGCGATGGTGGTATAACCCCGCGCGGTGAGGCCGTCGAGAATGGTGTCGTCAATGGGCGGCACGGCGAAATCGCGGCGGTTGCCCGTGCGGGTATATGCGCCGTTCGCGCCGAGGAAGGGCCGCGCGATCACACGGCCAACAAGATCCGGGCCGACTAATATCTCCCGCGCCGCTTCGCACATTTTGTAAAGTGCTTCCAGGGGGATTACATCCTCGTGGGCGGCGATCTGGAACACGCTGTCCGCAGAGGTATAAACGATGGGCTTGCCCGTTTTTACGTGTTCATCCC
>CAZAZI010000012.1:0-14558 GCA_964489575.1 uncultured Oscillospiraceae bacterium
ATTATTATGTTTATGGAGACAAAGCGCGTATAACCAAAATATTGTTCCCCCTATTTCTTCCGATAGCCATTAATACGGTTTTATCCGTTGCGAGTATTTTCTCTAATATTTATTTTATCTTTGATGAAAATAATGTGTATGACCAGGGACGGTTTATTTATATTCTGCTAGGCATATGCCTTTATATGATTATGTACACAACTGTATTTCTAATAAAAAACCGGCAAAAGATTACGCAAAAGGAATTCTTTTATTTCATCTTGTTTGTACTTCCTCCATCGGTAGGCGGGATCGTACAAACCATAGTTTCTGGAATCAATACTATATGGATCGCTGCGACACTGTCTATTTTTATTATTTTTATTAATATTCAAAAAGAGCAGTTGCACACGGATTATTTAACGGGCGTTAACAATCGGCGATATCTTGATACCTTTCTTCATACCATTACAAAAAATAATGGCTGTGAGATGATAGCCGGCATCATGATTGATATTGATGCTTTTAAGATGATCAATGATGTGCATGGCCACAGCCAAGGCGACGAAGCGCTTAAACATACAGCGCAATTGCTTAGGGAAACATTTAGGAAAACGGATTTTATTGCCAGATACGGCGGAGATGAGTTTGTTGTTATTATGGAAGTAAACGTACAGTCCAAGCTCACCGCAATGGTGCAGAGACTAAAAGAAAACGTAGATCAGTTTAATTTGAAAAAGCTGGTCCCGTACGAAATTAATCTGAGCATGGGATATGATTGTTATGGAAAAGAATCCACACTATCAATCGAGGCGTTCCTGAAAAAAATAGACCATTTGATGTATTTGGATAAACAGAGAATGCATTCTATTACGTAATCGCATAAGACCACAATCAAACCCTGCCTATGGAATCATTTTATTTGCGTGTGCCGCAAAGCCTTATTGTATACGGGTTTCCCAGCTTGTGTTTACGAGCATTCGTACCAATACATACTTACATCGACAGGCGGGTTGTATATTTCAGTATTACCCAATGCCTGCGCAACGACAGTGGCCGCCCGCATGCTGTTCCCTGTGCCCGAAAAATAATAGATTCTATTTATACCCGATGGCATGATATCACCTCCAGCCATGTCACACTTGCGGCGCCTTCTGCTTTATAAGTATAATGATCTTAAAAGCGATTGGCAAGATAAATGGCAAGTGCTACAAACACATACCTATACGGACGCACGGGGCATGGCCGTGCCGTTGCAATTGCGCTTGGCCAACCATTATTCGGGTATGATTGCGGTAGTTATCCCAATTGCCTGCTAAGATTGATCGCGATGATGCGCTGAAGGAGAGTGCCCTCATGCTCTATTCTATCATTTGCCTATTGAATGGTGCGGTGATTGCAGTCATGGTAGCGGTCAACGGCGTTCTGAGCGGGCAGTACGGCGTTTATACCGCTGCTGTTATCATCCATATTGTCGGCGTTCTGTTTGGGCTTGGCGTCCTGACGCTGCGAAAAGAGCGGCTATGGCCGGCCCAAAAGCTTCCGCTCTGGTTGTTCACCGGCGGTATGATCGGCGTGCTGACTACCGTGGCAAACAATACCGCTTTCGGAAAAATCAGCATGACTGCCATCGTTGCACTTGGTTTGTTTGGCCAGACAGTGGCGTCGTTAGTGGTGGACTGCTTCGGCCTGTTTGAGATGGAAAAGCAATCCCTTCGAATATCAACGGCCGTGTGCCTGCTATTTTCCATGGCGGGGATCATTCTTATGCTGGCCGGGGCGGATTCATCCGCTACGTTTGCCTTACTTCTGTCCATTGCCTCCGGCATCTCTCTGGTAGTTTCCCGCCTTGTGAATTCCCGCCTTGCCGCACACAGCAGCGCCATGCAAAGCTCCTTCATCAACCATCTTATGGGGCTCCCTATCTGCCTTTTTGTTCTGCTTCTGCTGGGCAGCGCCGAGCTTTCTGCCATACCGGCGTTTGCAGCGGTTCCATGGTGGGCATATCTTGGCGGTATGTTGGGCGTGGCAGTCGTGCTGCTCAGTTGCATCGCGGTGCCGAAGGTTTCGTCTTTCCAGCTTTCACTCCTTACCTTTGTTGGTCAGGTGTTCGCGGGCTTCCTGCTCGATGTCCTACTACACAAAGAGTATTCACAGACGGCCTTCATCGGAGGCTTGCTGGTGGCCACCGGCATCTGTGCAAATATCATCCTGGAGTGGATGCGGAAAAAGAAAAAATCTATATAAAAAGACGGTGCGCAATCTATGATGCGCAAATGTGGCCCTTGACTACGACGATGTAGTTGCCAACAGCCGCGGTAGGAAACTCTGGGCGGCCGGGGCGTGGAGGAAATATTAGCCGCAAAGCCTTGCTTTGTGGCGGTTCCCAGGCTTGCCGCTATGAAAATTCATATCGCTGTTCTTTCTTGTTCGCCCATGATAAGGCCCTTTGAAGGCCGTACTGCTTCATATAATCATGCGAGATCTGTTTTAAAATGACAGAAAGATTTTATGCGACCGTTTCATCTGCTCAAGTGTGGAAAGCGCAGGGAACGTGCCGGGCGTTTGGATCGTCTGCGCGGCATACACGCCCGCAAACATACAGGCACTTTGGAGGCTGTGCCCACGCACGAGCGCTGCCGTTACCGCAGCTAAGAACGAATCCCCTGCGCCGGAGGTATCCACCGCCTTTACGGGCTGGGCCGGATAATGATAGACCTCACCGCGATCGAAAAGCGCGCACCCTTGGGAGCCGAGCGTCAGGATGATCGTTTCGCATGCATAGCCTTCCCGCAGCTGAAGAAGCCGCTTCCCCACGTCACGATCCGGCGGGCAGCCGCACAGCTTCAATAACCGTTCGCTCTCGGGCTCGTTCAGGATCAATAAGTCAACGAACGGCAGCTCGCCGAGGGGAGCCTCGGGCGCGGGCGACGGATTGAGGATCGTGAATTTTCCCGCTTGCTTTCCGTAACGCAGGATGGAAAGCGCGTCATCGTTTTGTATTTCAAAGCCTGTAATTAAAAAGCGCGCGCCAAGGCACTCGTCGATGGTCGAGCGGATCTCCCCCTGTGTGAACCCGGCCGTCCCACCGCCCAGGATGATGGAGTTCCTGCCTTCACCATCGACCATTACCATGCCGATCATAGTCGCCATAGTCGGGTCTTTTATGAGGTGCGAGAGATCCACGTTCGCTTTTTTGAGCCAATCAAGCCCCATGCCCCCCCAAATATCCATGCCGACCCTGCCGGCAAATGCCGTAGGTATTTCCAAGTTCGCGAGCGCAACCGCAACATTGGACCCTTTTGCGCCGTCGTTGCCAATCTCCCAAGACGCCGCCCAAACTGTTTCGCCTTCGCTCGGAAGGGCGCTAAGGTTTACGGTCTGCCCAACGCCATGGCTGTGAAAGACCAGCACGTCTGCATTTTCATAGGCGCTCATGGCCTTCATACCTGCAGCTGCGCCGCATAGAAGCCCTGATCGGCCTCCATCGGGTGTGTGGCGGTGAATTCATCACAACAAAGTATCTTTTCCGGAATGCGATCCACGAGCAACGTCACCGGGTACTCTAATGTTGGTTGGCTGAACAGCAGCACCCGAACCACCGTCTGTTTCCATGCGCCGGTCGTGATCATAAACACGATCCTTTTGGATGTTAAGATCGATGCAAAGCCAAGCGTGATCGCCATAGGGGGAATGGCGTCATAACAGCCGCCCGCCTCGCGTTCGGAAAGCGCAACGATGGTATCCGGATTGATGTGGACGATACGCGTCTTGGACGCGGCAAATTCTTCGATCGTGATGCGGTGGTAAGGGTCTCGTGGGGCTTCGCAGAATGCGATGAGACCCTTGCAGCCAATGCCTGCCCAAACCGTGTCGATACCGCCAAGCTCGGCTACCTTCCGGTCGAAATAATCGACATCATGGATATCCGGCCATATGCGCTGAGATTCCGGCACGTTCAGATCGGGATCGATTCTGCCGTAAAAATCGTGCAGCATGATGCCGCGAAGGCTGTTAAAGGCATATAGAATGGTATAAGGGCGCCCCTGCCAATCGAGCCACTCATCCATATGAAATACATAAAGGTTCTTTAAGCTGATTTGTTCCGCATTGACCCTACGGCAAAACGTAGTATACTGTTCCAGAGGGCCCGCCGGAAGGATCCATTTCGTGGGCTTGCCCGCCTTGTTGTTCGCAAGAATCTCCTCGGCCATCAGGTTTCCGATATGCTCCATGGTGGCGGCTTTTGTAGGATACATATCGATCCTGTCGATCTTGCTGTCAGGATGGGACGCAAGCTTATCGCGGGAAATCGTGCACCACCGGTATAGCTGGCTGCGGGTGATCGAATACTCCATATTTTTCCTCCGAATATTTTTATCATCTGATTTTTTTATAGTATAGTTTGCGTGGACCGAATGTCAAGGGTCAAACTAAACCGATTTAAATTTCTTTTGTTTTTTTAGAATATATGCTATAATAAAGACCCATAGGAGGAGATGCTTTGAAAACAATGAGCATTAAAAAGATTTCTATGCTTGCCGGTGTGTCGCCTACAACGGTCTCTTTTGTTATCAACAATAGAAAAGGGGTCAGCGAGGAGACGCGCAAAAAGGTCTTGCGGGTGATCGAGCAGGAGGGATTTATCCCCAATATCAATTCGCGAAGGCTCAGCATGCAAAGAAGCTTCAATATTGCCTTTATCAACAGCGAATCCTACGCGATGTTTTCCGACGCCTTTGCAAACAATACTATAAAGGCCGCCGTTTGCGAGGCGAACAAAATGGGTTATAGCATTACGCTGCTGCCGGAGATGAACCTGAAAAACACGCATTCGCTCGCGCAAGCCATCGGGCAGGGAAACATCGACGGCGCCGTTGTGATGCATGATATCAATCCGCTGGTGTTCGCGACTTTACAAGAACGCAATATCCCCGTGGTTGCGATAGACTCGCATATTCAGAACCCGCCCTACCCCTGTATCACGATGGACTACGAGGGAGGGGCGTATCGGGTTTGCAGGTACTTGATCGATCTGGGGCACCGCAACATCGCGTATATGGGGGTCAAGTCGCTGCCGGACTTCTATCTGCGGTGCTTGATGGGCTATAACCGTGCCCTGTCCGAAGCGGATCTTCGTATAAGAGCCGGATGGACCATGGGGGCCTCCGACGATGGGACGAACGTACCCGAAGCTACCCGCAATGCGCTGCTGGCGGCGCTGCGGGATTCCGAGCCGCCGAGCGCAATTTTTTGCTGCAACGACCTTTCGGCAATCGGCGTAATCAGCGGGCTCGTTCAAATGGGTCTTTCGGTGCCAAAAGATGTATCCGTGATTTCGATCGACAACATCACGGTATCGGAATATTTTATCCCGCCCCTGACGACCCTCCACGTCGACGCAGCCTTGATGGGCGAAAAGTCCATCCAGCTGCTGCATGATATCATTGAGGGCCGCTCGGAAGGTGGAACGATTTATGTGGATTACGGCGGGTTGATCATACGCAATTCGGTTATACCATACGCACAGAGCAGCCGCGCATAACGCGCATAAAACAAAGGCGGCGGTGGGCATAATAATAGTATCAAAGAAAGCAGAGCAGCCGCGCATAACGCGCATAAAACAAAACCGAGTTTGTTTTTAACAGAATGGGCGGGCCGTTTTATTGGCACCTGCCCATTTTTCTTGAAAAATATATGTATTGACTTTTTTGGGTGTGGATGATTTAATGTTTATAAACCGGTTTAGTTAACTGTCTTGCATGTGCGGCTCGTCCAATCATGGGCCTGAAAACAACTCATAATAATCTGAGGAGGAAAAGAAAGAAAATGAAAAAGGCACTGGCGCTATTCCTTGTATTGGTTCTTGTGCTCAGCCTTGCTGCTTGCACCGGCAAAAATGAGCCCGCGGCCCCCGCCGGCGAACCCGCGGGCAGCGGCGCTTCCGGAACGCCCGATAAACAGCTCACCTTCGGCGTTACGGTCAGCTTTATTACAGGCTATTACAGCGCGATGATCGAGGGGATCCAAGCGACTGCGGATGAATTAGGTATCAAGATCGTTCTTTTGAACGCTGAAAACGATTCGACCAAGCAGAACCAGCAAATGGAGAACCTGATTGCGCAGCAGGTGGACGCGATCGTCTGCAACCCCGAGGATTCCACGGCCATCGCGACATCCGTACAAAAGGCCATGGATGCCGGTATCCCTGTCGTTATGGTAGACCGCATTGTTGACGGCGCCACGCCTTGCCTTTGCAAACGAAGCGGAGCCGCAGTTTGTGCGCTATCTGAGCAATTATTGGCCTTCCTTTGAAACGGCCGCCGTCATATTCGGGCAAAAGGGCGATCCGATCCTTTTAATCGGCCCGGAGAGCATGACCTATGCGAAGGACCGCTCCAAGATTTCCGATATTCGCCGCATCAAAAGCCTGCGCGAATCCTCCAATCCGGAGTATCCGGGCCATAAGCTCGATACCATGGCGGAAGCGATCGAAAGCGTCAAGACCGGCCCCGTTCGGAAATTGGCCGTCGCCGGTTATAATCTCCTCTCGAAGATCGTATACGATGATCTTGAAGAAGCGCTGGCGCCCTTTGACAGCGCGCAGATCGTGCGTGGGGACGATCTTTTGATGAGCCTTAGAAAGATCAAATCACCGGCGGAGATCGCCTGCCTGCGCAAGGCCGGCGAAATCACGGTGAAGGGCTTGGAAAACCAGCTTGCTCATATCAAGCCCGGCATGACCGAGCAGCAGGTCGTGGGCCTGGCTATGGAAGCGATCTACGCGAACGGCGGCGAAATGGAAGCGTATCCGTTCTGGGCGCTGGCCGGCGCCGGAAGCGATCAGGCGATCAGCCGCCCGCGCAATAAGGTCATTCAGGCGCATGATTATGTCCACTTGAACGTTGGCGCGCGCTATGAGGGCTATGCCGCGTCGATCGCGCGCGGGGTGTTCTTTGGCGAGCCCGAGGCATGGACGCTAAGCGCCATGCAGGCCGGCTACAACGCGGCTGGGGTCATAGCGGAGCAGCTCTATGATGGGAACAACGCCGGCACGGTTGCCAAGAAATATTTTGCGGCTTTGGCAAAGACAGGGCATGATACATGCACGCTTTACGGCCCCTGCCATGCGACAGGGCTTATGGAGGGGGAGCCGCCCTGGATTGAAGTGGATTCGGATTATACGATTTATGAAAACATGTGCTATTGCATCGATATTTTCCTCGGCGGCCCCAACGGATACGGCCTTCGCGTAGAGGAAAGCGCCAGAGTGGGGAAAAACGGCGCGGATATCTATACGCCGTTCCCCAGAGAGATCATTCGGCTGTAATGAGGGATCGTATGTCTGGAAAAGATTGCTGGTATATCGTTGACGGCTATCGCCCTTCCGTTGAGCCCGGGGGCGCAAAGAACTTATTGGGCCACGAATGGTACGGCCTGCTCAATTGCAACGAATGTGACGCTCACGTTCTGATTGATATCTTCTATGAAGACCGCGAGCCTGTCTTAGGTATCCCGCTCACCGTTCCCGCGCAACGGCTGCGCGGCTTCTACAGCCACGATCTTGAAAAGCTCGGCGGCGTAAAGCTTGGCGTGGGCGAACAATACTCTATGCGCATCCGAAGCGATGTTGGCGTCGTAGTGCAGTACGGACGCCTCGATATCAACCAACCCAATATGGCATACCTGGCGACGATGGGACATGCCGAATAACGAAAAAGGAGAAGAACGATGAACAAACCTAGGATAGAAAAGGCCGAATTCCGGCAGCGACTCGATAATATGCGCGTCAAAATGAGGGAGCTTAAAGTTGATGCAATTTTGATCTACGGGGATGAATTCCGCAGAGAGAACCTGCGCTACGCTTCGAACTATTGGCCGATCTTCGACCGCGGCGCTTTTGTTGCGGCGCTTGAAGGGGAGCCCATGGTTTTGACCGCCCCCGAAAGCAAGGCCGTTGCAGAGGAGCTTTGCTGCTGGGAAGACTTGAGAAACGTGCCCGATATGTGCTCCAGCTACGTAGGCGATACGATCGATTACCCATATGCCGATTATTTCAGCCTCGCGGATATCGCGAACGAGCTTCGCCGAAAAGGCAAGCTTGAAAGGCTGGGCGTCGTTGGTGTGGACGCGATGTGCCACGACCTTTACTGCGCGATCGAAAAAGCCTTTGCGTGCGAGCTGGTCAACATGGATAAGATCCTCTATAGAATGCGGGAGATCAAGAGCCCTGCGGAACGCGCCTGTATGCGTGAAGCGGGCCGTATCGCACAGGCAGGGATCGAGGCCGTTATGAATGCGGATCTGGTCGGCATGCCGGAAACGGAAGCCGCCGGCATTGCCGAGGCAGCCGCCCGCAAAGCCGGCGCTGAGGCGATCGTGTTTACGCTTTGCTCCTCAGGCAAGCGCACGAATCATGTGGTGCCCCGCGCTTCTACGGATAAGATCATCGAAGACGGCGATATGGTGGCTCTCGGTATCGCCACCATGTACCAAGGCTATACGGCAACCTGCCAGATACCCTTCGCAGCCGGCAATTACAGCGCCGAAAGCTGGAACATCCTCGACGCGCTGATACGCGCATGGGAGCTGGCCCTGCCGGAGCTTCGCCCGAACAACCCGATGAAAAACATTGTAATCGCCGTTCGCGATCAGTTCCGCCGCGAGGGACTATCAAAGTTCGATCTCTATCCGCCGCTTCATGGCGCGGGTCTCGCTGAGGCCGAAAACCCGTATCCGGATGAAAATACGGAACGCGCCTTTGCCGAGGGCATGTGCTTCAACACCGATATATCGTTGTTTGGCGCACCGGGCGACAGCAACCGCATCGAAGCCGGCTATATCATCACAGAGAACGGACACGAAGCGATTACGCCTATTGTCGACGGGTATTGTGAAAAGTGGCTGCGGGAGCGTGCAGCTTCGCCGTTTTGCAAGGATCGTTCCTAAGGCTCCGCCCCTGTAAGGCCTGCAGGAGGCGATGCGATTGAAGCTTGCGCCAAACAAAAGGGTACGCCGCAAAATAAAATATTTTGCGGCGTGCCCTTTAAAAGTACGTTCGAGGGTGTAAGCGCATGTATCATATATGGAGGACCGGGCCTTGGCCGTGGCGGATGATAGCATCGACCACCAGGCCGCCGCGCGGGCGGCGGCGGGGGCGTTCAAGAAGCGTATAAGCCTGTCAAAGCACGATTTGCGAAGGATTGTTACGATACCGCTTTCACGGGTGCTACGCCGTGCGTATTACCCCGCCGCCTCTCCCAGCGGCAGAACAACCTTCAAGATGAACACCCCTCCCCCTGTTTCAAAAGAACAGTAACCGGCGTGTTTTTCCACGATTAACTTGATGCTTTTTACGCCGAAGCCATGGCCGGGGCGAGGGCTTTCGGGCAAGCCGTCTTGCAGCACGATGGTTCCACTGTAAGGGTTGCTGATGTAGAGAAGAAGCTTATCCTTGTGGGGTTGGCAGTTGAAGCGCACCGTCGGCAGCAAAGCCTCGCTTACCTGTGCGGCGGCGGAAACGGCGTTTTCCAGGCCGTTGGATAAAAGCGCGCACAGCTCCGCATCCGAAAGCGGCAAGTCTGCGGGAATGGTGGCCTCGGCACTAAACGCTACGCCCTGCTGCGCCGCTTTTGCGGCAAAGGAGGATAAGATCAAATTGACGGTATTGTTTTCGCAGTATTGCACCGGCACGATCTTATCGATTCCATCCTGCGTTTGGCGAATATATTCGCTTGCTTGGGAAACATCCCCGGCCGCAAGGTAGCCGCGCAAGAGGGATAGATGGTGGCGCATATCGTGGCGGTAGATGGCTGTTTGCCGCTGGGCCTGTTGCAGGGCGAAAATTTCGTTTTTTGCGTGCTCCGATTGCGCCGCAAGCATGGCGTTATCCATTTCTAACTGATTGCGCCGTTGCACTTCCCCGTGGTAAACCGAAACAAACGCCACATAAAATAGCGCCATGGCTGCGGGCAGGAATTCGCTTACCATCTGCACGCCCGCGTGCAAGGCATCGGTATACACGGTGGTGGCGTAGTCAAACAGGTAGTAAAATAAAGGGAGGCCTCCGAATAGATAAAGCGAGCGCTTGGAGTAGGTCATGGCCCGGTAGGCGGGCACGGTAAAATACCGCCGTAAAAAGAGAAAGAGCGGAACAATCGAGAGCATATAGCCCGCCTGATAGGCAAGCCTTGTGCCGAACAAATAGAGCGCGAGGGTGCCGACCCAGCGGGGGAGCTGGCAGCAGAAATATGCCGTTAATACGCTTGCAATCGCCACGCCCCAGGGCATTTTGAGGCCCCATACCAACATGAGAAAAAGCGGAAGGTGGCAGATGAGCGGATAGAGTTTTTTGGTATGTTCAAGCCCCCAAAGGGCATAGCTTAGAATCTGGGCCGCTAGAATAATAACGCTTAGCGCCGCCACCATGCGGCGCTCTTTTTTTGATGCGCAACCGCCCGCAAAGCCGACTGTGAGGAAGGTGCCATACAGCAGAACGAACCCATAGTTGAGCATGCCCAGAATAACCGCCATCACTCCAGCCCCTTTTCCGCAAACAGTTGATCCATATAGGCTTTGCGAACCTGCGCGTAAAGCCTGCGCGATATGGGAACCACACTGCCCGTGTAGGTCAAAATATCCGCGGCGCGCAGCTCCTGAATTTGAAAAAGGTTTACGATGAACGCGCGGTGCACCCTAATAAACTCCGGCCTTTGCAAAAGCGCTGCCTCATAATCGGAAAGCGGCGCTACCAGCTCTTTTACGCTGCCATCCGTTAAATGGAAGTACAGCGTTCTGTTCATAACCTCCACATAAGCGAGCCGGGAAAACAGCAGGTTGGCAAAGCCGCTTTGAAACCTGATGCGCAAGCCTTCCTCCGCTTTTTGCGCGGCGCGAAACAGCTTATCCAAAATAGGAAAAAGATTATCCTGCGCAATGGGCTTTAGAAGATAGCCAAACGCCTCCACCGCATAGCTTTCCACCGCAAATTCCGGCGATGTGGTTAAAAAAACGATTTTTACGGTTTCATCGAACGCCCTGATCTCATGCGCAAGCTGCATCCCGTCTATGAGGGGCATCATCACATCCAAAAATAGAAGATCAAAGCCGCCCGCCCGCACATCCTCTAAAATCGACAGGCCGTTTGCATAAACTTTATAGGTAAAACCGGCCTTTGTTTTTTGCCGGTAGGCGTCAAGCAGGGTTGAGAGCTTGCCAAGCTCCTGTGGGTTGTCGTCACAAGCCGCAATGCGCATATTCGCGTATCTCCATTACTCTACAAATCTCCATGCTCATTTTACCATAACCGCCCATTGCGGTTCTATCCCCGCGCGCTTACCGTTTACAACAAAAACCACTACCGTTCGTGCACAAAACGGTTTTGGAAGGATCTTTTTTGTTACGATGCTATGCGGCGTGTTGCCGGCCGTATTATGGCGGCCTGCCACCCGTGCAAAACCATAAAACGCTTGTAGTTGTATACAAAACAAGCCCAAAGCAATATGGAGGAAAGTAATTTATGCGGATGAAAAAATGGTTGGTCTTTTTGCTGGCTCTGGCCCTGGTCCTTAGCCTCGCTGCCTGCGGCGGCGCTGCCGAGCCCGCCGCTGCCGATGCGGCTCCCCAAACCCCTGCCGTCCAACCCGCCTCAGAACCTGCCGGGGAACCCGTTGCCGAAGATGAGTTAACCTATACCCTGAACTATGATGCCATCGCCGCTTGGGTGGATGGCGGCTATTTGGGCATGTCCGATGCGGGCGAGGCCATCGTTTTGGTGCTCAATGAGGATATGACCATGGCGGGTATGATATTTGGCGACCCGGCAAGCGGCAATGCTGCAAGCTTCTTTGGGGACATGGTAGATAACGGGGATGGTACCGTTACCATCAACGATGAGGTTAACGGCCTTTCCATGACCTTTGGTGTGGAACAGGTGAGCGACACCGTAATGGCGCTGGATATGGGCGAAGAGTTGGGCGCGGCCCAAATCGAAGCCGTTTCGCTGGATACGCTGCTGGAATCCCTTCAGGGCGTGATCGAAAACTTTAACCACGTTGCCTGAAAGCCTCATCTAAAAAGCAGACTGCCCCGCGGTACGGTGTCCTACGATGCCGCCACCGCTACCCTTACCCTAAGCGGGGCGGATATCACCGCTTGTTATTCGTGGACCGAGGGCACAAGAGCCCAGGTCGCCGGCATTTATGCCGGCAGCGACCTCAATATTGTGTTGGTGGGCGATAATACGGTTACTGCGGTTGATAATAACGATGGTTACAGTTGCGCCGTTAGTGTTGATGGGAATCTTACCATAGACGGCGCCGGAAAACTCGACGCCACAGGCGGCAAAATAAATAGCAACACAAATCATACCAGTTGCGGAATTTATGCCTACAATATTACTATAAACGACGGAACGGTGAATGCTACGGCAGGGCAAACGCGAGGAATTATGGCTCACGGTGTTGGCCTTTTCGGCAGCATAATGATTAACGGCGGCGCTGTGACAGCTACCGGAAGCGAATCGGAATACCAAAGCAACGGGGTTAGAGGGAATTGCACAGTTAACGAAGGTTCATTGACAGCTATAGGCGGCAAGGCCACCAATGAAGCTTCAAGTTACAGCTTTGGGATAAATGTTGGATATAGTCAAGGCCTTAGCGTTACCGGGGGAAGCGTGATTGCCATAGGAGACTCGGCGAAATTGTCTTATGGGATTAATTTATATACATACGCTTCTACGGTAAGCGGTGGTACGATTCTTGCCACGGGTTATACCAACGCGGTAGGCGTCAATCCATATGCGCCCACCTTAAATTTTACCAATGTCACCATAATGGGCGGCGCCGACGCCTCTACGGCAACCGCGATTGCGGATCCCGAAGCGTTGAAAACGGGCGACTACAAATATGTTCGGGTTGCGCCCCTTACCTACACCGTAACCTACGCCCCCGGCGCAAGCGGCTCGGGCAGCCAAGCCACGGATAGCAAGACCCACGACATTCCCTTAACGCTAAGCGGCGTTATTTTTACACGTGCGGGCTTTACGCAAACAGGCTGGGCGACCACCGACGGCGGCGCGCAAGCCTACGCCCTTAGCGGCAACTATACCGCCAACGCGCCCATCGACCTATATCCTGCTTGGACGCAAAACGTGCCTGCCACCGGCAACGGCGGAAGCATTCCGCCTGCCGATACCACCGTGTATAATGACCCCATCCAACCCCAAGCTACCATTTGGCTCAGCGGCAGCGGCCTTAGCGGCAACGATCTTTTGATAACACAGGCCATCACCAGCGGCAGCAACTACAACGCCATGCTCAAGCTGGCCGATAGCGGGGATATCCTGCGCGTGTATGATATCTTCCTGCAAAGCGGCAGCTCGTCCACCGGCGGCGCCATGTACCTTACCTTCGACCTAGCCGGCCAGTATGCGGGGCAAGCCTTTACGCTGGTACACAAAAAGGCAGATGGCGCATTTGAATACCTTTACGCCACGGCGGATGCGGACGGCAACGTAAAGTTCGGCCCCGTGTATGAGCTTTCACCTTTCATGCTGGTGAAGGGATCGCTGCCGCAAACTCCGTCACACGCGGCGAGGGTTCCCAAAACGGGTGACAATTCCGGCACGCTTACCTTTGTGCTGCTGGCTTTTTCCGCAGTGTGCGGCGTAGGGGCGGCGGTTTATAAGAAAAGGCGTACACAGGCATAACACACATAAAATAATAGATAAAAGCGCGGAGTCTTAACTGAACAGACGACGCGCTTTTTCAACAACCGTATGTTAAATCAGATTTCAAGTACTGCCGCACGCGCAACATAAACAGCACCACCTTATGCCTTACCTCAGTTCTTTGCTTAACCTTTTACGGCCGCTTTAGGCTCGTTGGGAGAGAAACGCAGACTTTCGCCGCGCATACGCCGCCGCGTTCTGGCCGGGGCGGATTATATCATAGATCACCAGGCCACCATGCGGGCGGCGGGAGCGTTCAAGATCAGCAAAAGCGGGGTGCATATGGTAACAAAATCGAAATGAATTTATGATGCGTTATACTATATCTTAGCTTTAGCAAGGATTATTTTGATATATGAAAGGTTTCGTGCGATAATAGGGTTATCCTATCTGGGGAGGCCCTTATGCTTTTTGATGCGAATAACGAGCCTGATGCAATTCATGAAAACAGCGATAGAATTCGCGGCGATGAGGCGATGGAGCCCATGGCTTGGGATGCCGACGATGCATTTGACGATGCTTTCATAGAAGACCTGAGCGGCGGCGATAGCGGCGACAACGGCGAGGGAGATGGCGGTAGCGGCTTTGACTTAGGCCGCTTTCTACTCATAATCTTTATTGTACTGTTCGCGGCCATCTTTATCGGATATCGTATCTTTGGCGCATATGATACCGCCAGATATAGAAAACTGGATGCGCTGGAGCCCCATTCCCGAACCTATGCGGAATTTGCAGAGGTTTTAAACGAGCTTATGGAACCCCAGGGCATCACCATAGAGGAGAAGCCAATGTGGCGGCCCCCTGTCATTAACCAAGGGCTGACTGCCATCAGTGTGATGACCCTTCCGGA
>CAZAZI010000013.1:0-13755 GCA_964489575.1 uncultured Oscillospiraceae bacterium
ACACAGAATATGGGATATACCCGCAAGCGGGAAAATTCACGATCCTCAACCCGTCGCCCGCGCCGGCAGCCCCCCTCGGCGAGCTGCCGTTCGTTGACCTATTGATCCTGAACGAGCCCGAGAGCGAACGGTTATTGAAGCTGTGCGGTTGCCCGCCGGATCGTGACGCGGGAAAGCGGCTCCTTCAACTGCGGGAAGGCTATGCCTGTGAAACGATCATCCTAACGCTAGGCTCCCAAGGGTGCGCGCTTTTTGATCGCGGCGAGATCTATCACTATCCGGCCCAGTCCGTAAAGGCGGTGGATACCTCCGGCGCAGGAGATTCATTCTTGGCCGCGGTGACAGCGGCACTCGTCCGTGGACACAGCCTCCAAAATGCCTGCGTGTTCGCGGGATCATACGCCGCGCAGACCATCCAGAAGCCCGGAACGTTCCCCGCGCTTTCCACGCTTGAACAGATGAAGCGATCGCATCCAATTTTCCTGTCGTTTTAAAACATGCGCGGAAGATTTGTTTGGACGAAAAACCCTTTTGAAAAATTTTGAGCCGTTCTTCTCAATGCTATTGCGTAATTCAGGACTGGCCTTCTAGCCCATAGCGACTTACCGGAAAGGATTGTTACATAAAGTGCGGATGTCTTCTCCACATAAACCCACTGCGCCGAAATTGCTGCCGATAATATCCTGTATGCTTTTCTTCATCGGCTTTGAGGTAGGCGGCTTTCAACTGGTTCTAAGAATCGTTTCAACGGAATTTTCCATGACCGCCACCGGTTCGGGGCTCTTGGTAGCCGCCCAGAGTATTGGAGCGGTAATTATGCCTCTATTGTTTGGCAGTATATCCGACCGCATCGGCAAAAAACGAGTCCTGCTGATTTTCTCAGCGTTCTTTCTAGTCGGCTGCGTTGTGGCGGCTCTCGCAGGCAGTATATTTATCTTTGTTCTGGGCGTGTTCCTTATTGGCGCGGGTTACAGCGTTTGCGAATGCACGGGCTCTGCCGCATTGGCTGATGCTTACCCAGAAAAGAGTGCGCAATATATCAACCTTTCCCAGTGCATGTTCAGCCTGGGCGCGGTAGCTAGCCCCATTCTGATCCGGTATTGCATGACCGGTTTTCTTTGGAGCTGGAGATCCGTTTTTTTTATTTGCTCCAGCGCCTACATCCTGCTTATCTTCACGCTTTCTCGCGCCCAGTTTGGTAACGAACTGACGCATTCCTTGCCAAAGACGCGCGCTCCGCTTTCCACCTTCTGGAGAAACTCCTTTTTTTTATTGCTTCTTCTAAGTCTCTTTCTCTATAGCGGCCCTGAAAGCGGTATAGGTTATTTCGCAGAGACCCTTTTTTCAAAGAAGCTGGGGGAAGAAGCTCTGGGCGCCTACGCTATCTCCATCTATTGGGCCATGATGGCTCTATCAAGGTTTGTGTTCGGCCTTGTGCGCCTTTCGTCAAGGCACGCGCTGCCGCTTATCTTCGGGTTATCCGCTATCCTGCTCTCCTTCCTTTCGATTTCGTATATGCCAATGCTTTCGCTGATCGCTTATGGCTTTATCGGTTTCGTTTTTGGGCCAGTGTGGTCACTCCTGATGGATTTTGCCGCAAAACAATACCCCCAAAAAACCGGTAGCGCCATTGGCCTTATGAGCGCCGGCGGCGGCCTTGGGGGTATGGCTTTCCCTGCCGTTATGGGGTTGCTGGCGGATCAGAGGGACTTGCGGTCAGCATTCCTCCTGCTATCCCTTACCGCATCGGCTGCGGGCGTACTATCCCTAGTCATGACTATCCTCAGGAAACAGCGCCCTAGAAGAAATGCATAGCCTGCGCCGGCGCGGCGCGCCACATGCGCGGGCGGCAGGATCCGCGCCCCCCCAAATTCACCCCATCCCACCCCGCCCCAGCCGCTCGATCAGGCCGCAGCCGATGCGCGCGCCGGAATCGCCGGCAGGCTGGCTGGTGAAATCATCCCGTTGGCTGTGCACGATGACGGTACGGCCGATGATATCCGCCAGGGTAAAGCGCTCCGTGTAAACCCCCAGCCAGGCATAGCCGTTTCGGTTGGTAAAGAGGGGCGGCAGATCCCCGGCGTGGGCGGGGTGCGGGCAGTTGCCGGGGTTGAAATGGCCCAGCGCATCCGCGAAGGGATCGGCATCCGTGCCCGTGCAGGACCCGCCCGCATGGATGTGCAGGCCGCAGATATTTGGCGCGCAGGGCGCGGGATCATAGTGCAGGCCCCAGAGGGAGGCGATCAGCACCACCCCCTCATCCAGGGCGTAAAAATCGGTCAATCCCCGCAGGGCGGGATAGCTGGGGCTGCCACTGATCCGCGCCCGCGCGTCGGGCCGGGCGCACCAGTGGGACATGATATGCTGCATGGGCATGGGTTTTACCTCACATTCCCCTTTTTAACCAGCATATGCACAAAGAGGCTTCCCTACGCATAGGGAAGCCCGCATTGCCAAGCAGAGGGCTGCGCTAAAATCAGCGGATGAAGCTGGTGGCAATGCCCTTCTCCCGCACAGGGGCGGGCAGGCCCGCCCGGCGGCCCGCCTCGATGCATTTGAGCAGCCAGGCCATGTTCACGCCCAAGGTGCGCATGATTTGCAGGCCCTCGATATCCTGGCGGACTTCCGCAGGGGTATTGCCGTGAACCTGGTTCCAATATTGGGAGGAGACCACCGGCATGTTGCTGATGGTAAAGTATTTATTCAGCTGCTCGAACGCTGCCGTCGCGCCGCCCCGGCGGCAGGAGACGACGGCGGCCGCAGGCTTATCCGCAAAGAGGCTGGCCTTGCAATAAAAAGCCCTGTCCAAAAAAGCGGTGAGCTGGCCTGCCGGGGCCGCGTAATAAACAGGCGAGCCCACGACCAGGCCGTCCACACCATCCATCTTATCGAGCAGCACGTTAACCTTGTCGTCCATAAAGCAGCGCTTTGTTTTGCGGCAGGCGCCGCAGGCCAGGCAGCCGGCCACCGGCTCCTTGCCCAGCTGGAAAAGCTCCGTTTCGACCCCCTGGGCCTCCAGCGTTTGCGCTACCTCCATCAGGGCGGTATAGGTGCAGCCTTTTTCATGGGGGCTGCCGTTTATCAGCATAACCTTCATTTTTACCTCCCGGCCCGGGGCCGCGCCCCAGCTTTGGTTTTTCTTACATTATGGTAATCGTTCGCCCGTTTTGTCAATCCCTTCTGCCTATGAGTCTGCCCGGCAGGCCGGCCGAGATTGACTTTTGACCCTATTTGCGGTATGATTCACATGTTAAATATGGCAAATATGGTTGCCCTAGGGCACAAAGGAAGGAGGGGCAGTATGCGCGAATACGTGATTTTTACCGATTCGTCTTGCGATCTCCCCGCGCAATTGGCACAAGACCTGGAGTTGACGGTTATTCCGCTTCGCGTCACCGTCGGCGGCAATACCTACGAAAACGACCTGGCCGGCAAGGCGCTCCCCTTTGATACCTGCTACGCCCTCCTGCGCCAGGGGCAGGTCGCCACGACCTCGGCCATCAATGTAACCCAGTTCATTGAGGCCATGGAGCCGGTGCTCCAAGCTGGTAAAGACATCCTCTACCTGGGCTTTTCCTCCGCCCTCTCCGGCACTTACAGCGCCGGCGCGGTGGCCATGGAGCAGATCGCGCCCAGCTACCCGGAAGCCAAGCTCTTTGCGGTGGATACCCGAAGCGCCTCGCTGGGCCAGGGCATGCTCATTCACCTCACCGTGCAGCAAAAGCGCGCGGGCAAAACCATCGAAGAAGCCCGGGATTATGCCGAAGCGCAGAAATTCCACCAATGCCATTGGTTCACGGTGGATGATCTCAAATTCCTGCACCGGGGCGGCCGGGTATCCGCTTCCTCCGCCATCCTGGGCACGATGCTGGGCATCAAGCCGGTGCTGCACATGGATAACGAGGGCCGGCTGATCTTTGTGGATAAAGTTCGCAGCCGCCGCAACTCCCTCAAATATCTGGCGCAGAAGATGCAAGAAACCGCCGTCGAGCCCGAGAACCAAACCATCTTCATCAGCCACGGCGATTGTTTAGAGGACGCGAAGCTATTGGCTTCCATGATACGCGAGCGAATGCCTGTGAAGGATATCATCATCAACTACGTGGGGCCGGTCATCGGCTCGCATAGCGGGCCCGGAACCATTGCCCTTTTCTTCCTGGGAACAGTGAGGTAAACGCTTATGAGCCATTACAAAATCATATCGGATAGCTGCTGCGATTACGTGCAGCATGGGGAGGATATCCTCTCCTTCGTTACGCGCGTTCCCCTTTCCATCGAGCTGGATGGGGATCATTTCCTGGATAACAGCGACTTGGATACAGACGCCTTCGTGGCCTCCATTGCCCTGAGCAAATCCGCGCCACGCTCCGCCTGCCCTTCGCCCATGCTCTTTTGCGAGGCCTGCGCCGGGGAAGCGCGGGATGTATACATCGTAACCCTTTCCGATAAGATGAGCGGCTCCTATGCCAGCGCCTGCGTGGGCGCGGAGGAGGCCCGCAAGATTGATCCGCAAAAGAACATCCACGTGTTCAACTCCCTCTCCGCGGCCTGCGGCCAGGTGGATATTTGCCTGCGCTTGCAGGAGCTGGCGGAGCGCGGCCTCTCCTTTGAAGAAATCGTTGCCGATGTGGAGGCTTTTATTGCGGAAATGTCCACCATCTTCGTGTTGGAAGATTTAAGCGTACTGCGCAAAAACGGGCGCCTCAACCATTTGCAGGCCCTGGCCGTAAACGCGCTGCGCATCAAAATGGTGCTATCTTCCGATGGCAACGGCGACATCGTCGTGCGGGTCAAGAGCATCGGCGTGAACCGCGCCCTCTCCGCCATGGTGGATTACGTTAAATCCGTTTACGACGCCCGGCCCTGCCCGGAAAAGACCCTGGTCATCACCCACTGTGCCTGCCTCGAGCGGGCGGAGGATATCTGCCGCCGCATCCTCGAGGTGTGCCCCTTCGCCAAGAGCCTCATCTGCAAGAGCAGCGGCATCAGCACCATGTACGCCAACGCCGGCGGCATCATCGTGGCGTTCTAACAGCATAAAACGACAGCGCAAAGGAGCGGCAATGCCGCTCCTCTTTCTTACCTATCCGCCTCGTGCCCGCCGCCCGCGCAGGGCTCCGCCGCACAGGCGGCCAGGGCGCAAACCTTGCCCGCCCCGGCGGCTTTAAGCGCTCTTGCACACTCGCCCAGGGTGGCCCCGGTGGTGAACACATCATCCACCAGCAGGAGGGAGAGGCCCCGAACATCACCCGCCTGCCGGAAAGCGCCCCGCACATTGCGGGCGCGGGCCTCGTGGTCGAGGGTGGTCTGGCTGGCTGTATCCCGCGCGCGCAGCAGGAGGGAGCTATCCACGGGGATGCCCGTGCGTGCGGATATGCATTGGGCAAGCAGGGCGCTTTGGTTATAGCCCCGCCGCCTTTCCCGGGCCGGATAAAGCGGCACGGCCAGGACGCGGTCAAACGCCGCCCCGGGCAGGGGAAGGAAGGCGGCGAAGGTTTCAGCCAGGTAACGGGCCTGCCCATATTTGAAGCGGTGCATCAAGCGGGCTGCCTCGCGGGTATACAAAAGCCCGGCCGCGGCTCCATCCAAGCCATCGGGCGGGGGCAGGGCCGGGGCGGGGCGCAGCAACCCCAGGCAGACCGGGCAAAGGTAGGCCGCGGGGCCGCTTTCGCCAAGGCGCGCATCCCGGCCGCATAGGTCGCAGGTCAGGCCGCGCGGGTAGAGCGCATCTAAAAACATCGCCGCCAAGCTCATGGCATAAACTCCTTTTGCCGCTGCAAAAAGGCGCAAAGGGCGCTGTAGCGCCGCTTGACCTGGTTGTTGGCCACCATCTGGCTAAGGGCCGATTCCCTGCCCAGAATGTAAACCCTTTTGCGGGCGCGGGTCACGGCTGTGTAAAGCAGGTTACGGGTCATGAGCATAGGCGGCCCGCCCATGATGGGCAGCAGCACGATGGGGAACTCGCTGCCCTGGCTCTTATGGATGGAGATGCAGTACGCAAGCTCCAATTCATCCAGCATGGAGAATTCGTAAAGGGCGGCGCGGCCATCGTCAAAGAGCACCTCCACGCTCTGCTCGTAAAGATCCACGGCCATGATGGTGCCCAGGTCGCCGTTGTAGACGCCCTCCCCCATCTCCGGGGCCTGGCCGGGCAGGCTCCGCGTCCAGCCCAGGCGGTAATCGTTCTTGATCTGCATCACCTTATCGCCCTCGCGAAAGACCGTATCCCCATAGGCGCGCTCCTTCTTTTTGTGCGCGGGCGGATTCAGCGCGGCCTGCATGCGGCGGTTTAGGTTATGCACCCCAAGGGGCCCCTTCTTCATAGGGGCCAGCACCTGCACATCCTTTAGGGGATCATCCGTACCCAGGCGGTTCGTGCGCCCGGAGCAGAGGCCGATCACCCGGCTGACCACCCCCTCCGCGTTTTCCATGGGCTCAAAGCCGAAATCGGCAAATCCCGCCAGCAGGGGCGGCTGGCCCTGGTTGATGCGGTGGGCGTTGGTAACGATGGCACTGCGGCCCGCCTGGCGGAAAACCTCCGTTAGCCGCACCACGCTGGCCTGGGCCGAGGTTACCAAATCCCGCAGCACATTCCCAGCGCCCACAGGCGGCAGCTGGTCGCTATCCCCCACCATGATCAGGCGGGTGCCCGGGGCCGTGGCCCTAAGGAGGGCGTGCATCAGCGGCACATCCACCATGCTCATCTCATCTACGATAATCACATCCGCAAGGATGGTGTTCTCCTCGTTTTTGCCAAAGCCGGCCTCTCCAAAGCCATATTCGAGCAGGCGATGGATGGTGCGGGCCTCCCGGCCCGTGGCCTCGCCCATGCGCTTGGCAGCCCGGCCCGTGGGCGCGCACAGCTCATAATCGAGGCCCATTTCCTCCAGCAGCGTGATGACGAAGCGCAAAATGGTGGTTTTGCCAGTGCCCGGCCCACCGGTGATCACCAGCACGCCCGAGGAGAGCGCCAGCTCCACGGCCCGGCGCTGGGACTCGGCCAACGTAACGCCCAGCTGTTCTTCCAGGCGGTTGATCTGCGCCTTGGGGCGGAAAAAGGGGTTTTCAAGGGGCGGCCGGCTTAAAATGAGCAGGCGGCTGGCGCAGTCCAGCTCCATTTTATACAGGCCGGGCAGGAATACGCCGGTTTCGCCTTCTACCGTTTCCAGCACCAGGTCGCCTGTGAGCGCCATTTCGGCAACGGCCCGCTCCACAGGGCCCACATCCGCGCCCAGAATATCCGCGGCCACGGAAACGAGCTTTTCCCTGGGCAGGTAGGTGTGCCCCTCCTGCCGCGCCCATTGCAGGGTATATTTGACCCCCGCGCGCAGCCGGTAGGCTGAATCCGGCTCCACGCCGCCGCTCCTAGCGATGGCATCCGCCGTTTTGAAGCCGATGCCCTCCACGTCGTCAATGAGCCTGTAGGGATTCTCCTCAATTTTAGCCAGGCATAATTCGCCGTATATTTTATAGAGCTTCATGGCCTGGCCCACGCTCACGCCGTATTTTTGCAGGCCCAGCATGATATCCCGCAGGCCCCTTTGGGCCGCAAAGGAAGCGGAGATGGCGGCCGCCCGCACCCGGCCGATGCCGGGCACCTCTACTAGCCGCTCGGGCGTGTTTTCCAGCACCTCCAGCGTCTCCATACCGAAGCTTTGCACGATGGCCTCGGCCGTGCTCTCCCCCACGCCCTTGATGAGGCCGCTGGCCAGATAATTCTTCAGGGCGGCCAAGGTGGCCGGGGCCAGCGTTTTGCAGGAGGCCGCGCGGAATTGGCGGCCATAGGCGCGGTGCTCCGTCCATTCGCCATCGAGCTCAATGCGCTCGCCCACGCTGGCCAAGGGCATTTCACCCACGGCGGTGAGCTCATCCCCGCTTTGATCCGTAAGCTCCAGCACGGTAAAGCCCGTATCCTCGCTGCGGAATATGATGGTTTTCACCGTGCCCGAAAGCTCCATGCCTTGCCTTCTCCTCGCTTTATGATAGCTCTATTTTACCATAGTGCATATTTTCTGCAAAGTCCGCCCTTCATCCGCATATATCTAAACATCAATCAACATGTGGGGGAGGTCGTCCGCTTTGCGCATCTTCGTTATTACCAAGCGCACGCTCATCATTTCGGTCATCGTGCTGGCCGTCCTTATTACAGGAATCATCCTGCTGCTCAGCTTTGCCCCGGATGCCGCCGTGGCCAGCAGCAGCGCCGTGGTGGAGGAATACGAGAGGGAAGTTCTGGCCGGACGTAAGAAGGAGGTGCCGGTCTACAGCGTGGACAGGGCCGATCGCAAGATCGCCCTGTCCATCGACGCGGCCTGGGAGGATGACAAAACACCCTTCATCCTGGATACCCTGGCCCGCTATAACGTGAAGGCCACGTTTTTCCTTTGCGGCTTTTGGGCGGATAAATACCCGGATAATGTCAAGGCCATCGACGCGGCCGGGCACGAGTTGGGCAACCATACGGCCACCCATCCGCATATGAACCAACTGAGCAAAAAGCAGATCCAAAAAGAACTCAACGATTTTGAGGACATGATGGTAAAGCTCACAGGCAAAAAAACCACGCTCTTCCGCCCGCCCTATGGCGAATACAACGACACGGTCATCCTTACCGTGCGCGAGATGGGCTACGAGGTAATCCAGTGGGATCTGGATACCATAGACTGGCGGGAAGAGCGCAGCGCGCAAACCATCCTCGATACGGTGCTGCCTAAGCTTCACCCGGGCTGCATCATCCTCTGCCACAACAACGGCTACAAGATCAAGGAATACCTGCCCACCCTCATCGAAACGGCCCAGGGCCAGGGCTACGAATTCGTCACCGTCAGCGAGCTGCTCCTTCCGGGGGATACCATCGTGGATGTGAACGGCGTGCAAAAGATGGCCTAAAAGGGCACGTATATATTTCACTTTCCGTATCAAATACGGCCTATTTGCGCTTCAACGCAAAATGGCGGCGATCCAGGCATGGCTACGCATACGCGCAGGCATGCCCACCGCCATGTTCTGCGCGGGCATTGCCACGCGGCTTAAAATCTGCTATGCTTTTTTGCGGGGCCCGGCTTCGCGCCCTAAGATCACCTAAGACCAAGAGAAACGAGGTGCTTTATATGCCTTCCGCCCTGATCACCGGCGCATCCCGGGGCATTGGCCGCGCCGCGGCCTTTGCCTTTGCCAGGGACGCCTGGTTCGTCGGCGTTAACTATTGCCAAAGTGAAAAGGAGGCGCTGGCGGTTGTCCAGTCCATCGAGGATATCGGCGGCCTGGCCTGCGCCCTGCAAGGGGATGTGCGCTCCCCTGCGGATTGCGCTGCCATGGCGCGGGCCATGGAGGCGCGCTTCGGCCCGCTGGATGCTTTGGTGAACAACGCGGGCGTATCCCTGCCCGGCCTTTTTACCGAGGCGGGCGGCGAAGCGGCCTGGCAGCGCACGCTGGATGTGGATCTCACCGGCGCACGCAACATGGCCGCAGCCGTGCTGCCCGGCATGATCGCCCGCAAGCGGGGGGCCATCGTCAATGTCAGCTCCATGTGGGGCCTCTGTGGGGCTAGCTGCGAAGTGCCCTATTCCGCAGCCAAGGCGGGCCTCATCGGCTTTACCAAGGCCCTGGCCCGGGAGCTGGGCCCCAGCGGCATCCGGGTAAACTGCGTGGCCCCCGGCGTGATTAAGACCGATATGAACGCGGGCCTTTCCCAGGCGGATTTAGCCGCGCTGGCCGAGGCCACGCCCTTGTGCCGCCTGGGCAGGCCGGAGGAAGTGGCGGAGGCCATCCTATTCCTGGCCGGGCCCAAGTCCAGCTTCATTACCGCCCAGGTGTTGGGCGTAGACGGCGGGTATATTTAAGCCTTTCGTACAAAAACGCCCCAATGGCTTTTCCATCCGAGCGTTTTTGGTTTGCGTCTTTTTGTTGGCGGTCCGTTAAGCGATCTGTAGCAGCTGGACGAGGTCGCCCATGGTTTGAATGGCGGCGTCATCCTCAATGAGCACGTCGAACTCCTCCTCCACGCTCAGCATCAGCTCCGCCATATCCAGCGAATCCAGCTTTAGCTGGTCAGCCGTAGATTCCGGGGTAATCAGTTCCTGCGGCACGCCCGAGATATCATGCACCATCTCGCGCAGCCTTGCAAATCCTTCCATAAAAATAAGTCCTTCCGGCAGGGAGATCTCCCGCCTTACATAATACTGCAAAAAATGCAGAAAAATCACCTCTCTATTCTATCTTTGCAGGCAGGATATGTCAATGCGGAAATATCTCGGCTGGCCTTATGGTATTTATGCCCGGTTTGTAATACAATATATAGGAATATGCTGGGAAAGGAGGCCCCTATGGCCAAGCGAGGCGGCGCGAAAAGGCGCAAATCCTTCTTTTTCCGTTTTCTGGTAGCGCTGATCATCCTGGGCTTTGTGGCCTTCCTTTTCTGTGCGGATAAGGGCCTCACGCCGCTGGAAGCGGCCCAGTATCTCCTGGGCCAAATCGATCTGCCCGCGCTGCCGGATATGCCCCAGCTTCCCGAGCTGCCCCGCCTTTCGCAAATCGAAGGGCTGGATATTTTCGGCTCGCCAAAGCCCGAAGCGTCCCCCTCCCCCGCACCCACAGCTAGCCCTACGCCGGGCGTTTACGCGGGCGAAATCCTGCAAAAGAGCGGCATGCATGCCTATATCCTCGATGTGGGCCAAGGCAGCTGCGCATTTGTGCGCTCGCCGGGCGGCTATACCATGCTTGTGGATACGGGCGAAAGCAGCTACGCTCCCGTGGTGGAAGCCTTCCTACAGGCGCAGGGCGTGGAAAGGCTGGATGTGGTGGTGGCCTCCCATCCCCACAGCGACCATATCGGCTCCATGGCCAAGATCATTCAAAACTACGAGATCGGCGCTTTCTACATGCCCGACGAGCCCTATACCACCGCCCTGTACGAGGCCATGATCTCCGCGCTAGAGAAGGAGCGCGTGCAGGTCATCGCAGCCTATGGCGGAAAGGATGCCACCATCCCCTGGGATCCGCTGGTCAGCGTGAACATTCTTTCTCCCATCAAGGGCGTGAAGTATAAGGAGCTGAATAACGTGAGCGTTGCCCTGCGCATCGCCTATGGGGAGACCTCGATCCTCCTGCCGGCGGATGCGGAGGCCTTTGCCGAGGAAACCATGCTGGCAAAGCTGCCCCGTAGCGCCTTCCCTTCCTCTGTGCTGGTGCTCGGCCACCACGGCAGCGCGGACGCCACCAGCGACGCTTTTTTGCAGGCCGTGGATCCCAGCCTGGCCATCGTCTCCGCAGGCGCGGGTAACAATTTCGGCCACCCCAGCGCCGAAACGCTGGAAAAGCTCAGCCGCCGGGGCATCCCCTGCTACCGCACGGATGAGAACGGCGTCATCCACCTGTTGCTCAACGGAAAAAAGGTGCAGGTGGAGACGGAGAAATGAGTCCTATGCGGATGGCGGGAGCGGGGCCCGGCCTCTGCGGCGCTTATTTGGGGAAAAGGCCGTTTGTTTAGCGGCTGCGCGGCGGAAAGGAAGCATCCCGCCGCAACCGTTGCCCCGCGCCCACGCAAAAGGAGCCGCCGGAAGGCAGCTCCTTTTGTTGTTTGCACAATCCTTTATTCAGATGCTTCGTTGCCCTCATCCTCGCCCAAAAGCTCCTGGATGGCGTCGGATACATCGCCCGCGCCTACGCCCTCCGCCGTGCCCGCGTCAGCATCCAGCGCGCAGAAATCGCAGGGGTCGGTGCGCTTGGCCTCGAAGGCTTCCTCGATGGTGCCCTCGTAGATGGTGGCGGAACGGGCCAGGGTGTGGCAATTCGGGTCAAGGTGATAGCTGCGGCCCCACTGCGTCCAGTATACCATGCCGTTGCCGGCCACGGCTGCCTGCTCCTGGGCCTCGGCCAAATCCTCGGCGGAAACAGGGTCGTAATCCACGCTGGCCGCGCCCGCAATCAGCAACGCAATGGCCGCCACCACGGTTACGATCCGTTTGGACTTTTTATCCATCTCCTTATCCTTGAGCAAAAGGACGATGAAGGGCACAAAGGCGATTACGCTGGCGATCACGCCCATGTTGTTCCAGAGGAAGAATTTGAGCTTGTTCTTTTCGGATGCGGGATCGTAGCGGTTCGCCTTCTTCCACAGCTGGGAAGCGACGATGACCGCCACCAGGTCGAGGCCCAGGGCGACGAACATCCAGGTCATCGCGTTGCCGGGTATGTAAAGGGTGCCGTTGAGCAGCAGGATGGCGGCTACCTCAAAGGCGATGCCCACCAGCCAGAGCGCCACCGCGCCCCAGCGAAGGCCGGTAGCCCTTTTCTTGTTCTCGGCGCTTACAACCGCGGGTTTTGCGGCCTTTTCGCCTGTGATCGCCTTGACGATGGTGCGCTCGACCGGCTCCTTTTTAGCTGTTTTCTTGGTTGTCTTTTTCTCGTCCATATGATGTTACCCCCGTGTGTTATTTGGATTTAAGCATATTCAGCAGCAGCCCTGCCAGGCCGTTATCGTCTTTTTTGCCGGAGCCGCCAAGGCTGGCGGCTAAGGAACCCACCTGCGCCAGCACGGAATCGTCGTCATCGTCGTCCTTGCCCGAGAAGGCGCCCAGCAGGCTGCCCAGCAGGTCGTTATCATCATCCTTATCCTCATCCTCTGAAGTGGAAGTGCCCAGCAGCGCGCCCAAGAGGCCTGCGGAGCTGCCCGCGCCACCCTTTAGCAGGGAGAGCAGCAGCTTGGCGAGGCCGTTTGAGGAGGTGTTGGTATCTTCTTTTTCCTGGCCAAGGGCATTCATCAGCAGGGGCGCGGCCAATGCCAGGATGCCCGCCGTGGTGGAAGCCTTGACGCCGCTCTTCTTGGCGATAGAGCTATTTACGGCCTTCACATCGCCGCCTAAAACGTGCTTGAGGATCTTTACGCCGTCCGCTGCATCCACATTTTTAACGCTGGCTCCGCTGGATGCATGCTGGGAGAGCGCCTTATCGAGGCTTTCCGCCCCTTCGCCATTCTTCGCGTTATTGGCCATGGATTGGACAAGCACGGGCAGGGCCGTGCTTAAAACGCTCTTTACCTCTTCCGGCGTGGCGTTCGCTTTTTTGCCGATTCCTTTGAGGGTAGAGGCGGACATGATGTCGTTTAAATTCATGCGATATTTCCGTATCCTTTCTGCAGCCGCTGCGCTGCGCCGCGCAGCGCGCATTCTGTGGCAACTATACACAGCAAGTATAAAAGATATTTCCAGAATAGTCAATTCACGGCACGAGTCTTGGGGCATTTTCACGAAAAAAGGAGGCGCCGCAGGACGCCTCCTTCAGGGATGCCTTTCTTATTTGCGCAAGCCCAGGCTGGCCACGATGGCGCGGTAGCGCTCAATGTCTTTATCTTTGAGATAGTTGAGCAGCCCACGGCGCTGGCCAACCATTTTGAGCAGGCCGCGGCGAGAGTGGTGATCTTTTTTGTTGAGCTTGAGGTGCTCGTTGAGGTGGTTGATGCGCTCGGTCAGCAGCGCGATCTGCACCTCGGGAGAGCCGGTATCGCCTTCGTGCCGGCCATATTGTTCGATGATTTCCGCCTTGGTTTTCATGGTTTGATGATCCTCCTAAAATCTTTGTATCCCCGAAGACCGGGCATGGCGTTGGAGACGCGCCAAACGCAGCGATCGGTTCCGCTCTATGGAGCTTTTTTACTATATCACAAGCCGAGCGGCTTGTAAATAGCCGAAATCAGGGCATTTTCCAGTCTCCGCCAGCAAGTACGGCCCGCGCCTCGCTTACATCTTTGCCGATTTG
>CAZAZI010000014.1:0-13662 GCA_964489575.1 uncultured Oscillospiraceae bacterium
ATCCGTGCTGGATAATACGGGCGTGCACCCGGAAAGCTATGCGGCGGCGGAAAAGCTGCTCTCCCTTTGCGGCTATTCCCTGGCCGATGTGGCTGGCGGCAAGCTAAATGAGCTGCCCGCGCGCTTCAAAACCTATGGCGAAGAGAAGGCGGCCGCGGCCTGCGGCGCCGGCCTGCCCACCTTGCGGGATATCGTCAAGGAGCTGATGAAGCCGGGCCGCGACCCCCGCGACGAGCTGCCCTCGCCCATGCTGCGCACGGATGTAATGGATATTAAAGATATTCAGAGCGGCATGGAGCTTACCGGCACGGTACGCAACGTGATCGACTTCGGCGCGTTCGTGGATATCGGCGTGCATCAGGATGGGTTGGTGCATGTTTCCGAGATTGCGGATAAGTTCATCCGCCACCCTTCGGAGGTGGTAGCCGTGGGCGACATCGTTAAGGTGGTAGTGCTTGGTGTGGATATGAAAAAGAAGCGCATCTCCCTTTCGATGAAGCAGGCAAAGCAATAGACGGCAATTTGCAGGGCGTTCCTACGATGGCCAACCCTACAAAACAAAAGAAAGGAGCGGCAAAGCTATGAAACTGAGCGCCAGGAACCAATTAAAGGGCACCATCACCAGCATTACGGAGGGCGCGGTCAATTGCATCGTCACTATCGACATCGGCGGCGGCAACATCATTACCTCCACCATCTCCATGGGAGCCGCCCAAGAGCTGGGCCTGAAGGTGGGTATGGAAGCCTATGCGGTCATCAAGGCCACCTCGGTGATGGTGGGCGTGGATCACGAGTAGGCAAGAAGAGAGAGCGCGCATGAAAACGCCCCGCGGCTCAGATGTGAACTGCCGCGGGGCGTTTGAGCGCTGGCCCTTACAGGGCGCTTTGCCTAGGCGGGATGGCCATATTGTAGATGATCTCGGCCATCTCCTTGGCCGAGCGCTGCAGGCCGGTTTTGAGCCAATGCTGGATCAGGCCCACGCTGCCGTTGACTACGAAGATGAAATAGCAGGCGATGGTATCGTCGTCCCCCTCGTGGCCGGCTGCAAAGCTGGCCCCGCATTGCTGATAAATGAGGGTGAAAAGCTGCTTGGGAAAATCGATATCCCCCTGCTCGCTTAGCAAAACCTGCAAATGGCGGCTGTTCTCCACCACGTATTGGAAGATCTCCTCGATCAGCTTGAGCATTTCGGATTTATCCGTTTTGCTCGCCACATTGGCAATGGCCTCCCGCCCCCAGGAAAGGGTTTCGTCCTCGATCTGCCGCAAAAGCTCGTATTGATCGCTGTAGTGCGCGTAAAAAGTGGTGCGGTTGATATCCGCCCGCTCGCACAGCTCCTTAATGGTGATCTTGTTGATGGGCTTTTCCTTCATCAAATCGATCAGGCTATCCTGCAATACCATGCGGGTGTAGCGCGATTTGCGATCGGTTTTCATTTCTTTCATAGTTATCCTCCGGTTGCCAGCATCTGCTTGCGGGCTATTTGTCTTCAAATCGACACAAACAGCCTGTTTTGTTTTAAATGCGGCGTTTTAAAACCATCTGATGGTTGAGAAAACAACACTGTGTTTTTATAATAGGAAATAAGCGGCGAAAAGTCAAGGCCCTTAATCAAAGAACAGGCAGGTGCAAAGCCGGGTGGCTTATATTGAGTTTAACAACATCATCAAGGAATACGCCGGGGAGGGTACGGGCATCCGCGCGCTGGATGGCGCGAGCTTTTCCATTGAAAAGGGGGAGCTGGCGGTGATCCTGGGGGCTTCCGGGGCTGGTAAAACCACGGCGCTGAATATATTGGGCGGCATGGATACCGCCACCTCCGGCGAGGTGATCGTGGATGGTGTAAACATCTCCCAATACGACCATAAGCGGCTCACAGGCTACCGCCGCACGGATATCGGATTTGTGTTCCAATTTTATAACCTGGTTCCTAATCTAACGGCGCTGGAAAACGTGGAACTGGCGGCGCAGATCTGCAAGGATTCGCTTTGCGCTGCCGAAACGCTGGATAAGGTGGGCCTTTCGGAGCGGCAAAACAACTTTCCGGCCCAGCTTTCCGGTGGAGAGCAGCAGCGGGTCTCCATTGCCCGGGCTTTGGCGAAAAACCCTAAGCTGCTCCTGTGCGACGAGCCGACCGGCGCGCTGGATTATAACACGGGCAAGCAGATTTTACAGCTTTTGCAGGATACCTGCCGCAAGGAGAAGATCACCGTGCTGCTCATTACCCATAATTCCGCCCTCGCGCCCATGGCGGATAAGGTGATCCACTTCAAAAGCGGCAAGGTGACCAGAACCGTGGAAAACGCCCAGCCCACGCCTATTTCGCAGATCGAGTGGTAAAAGCTATGCGCGGGGCATATCAAAAGGACATCCGGCGCTCCATCCGCAAGGGCTGGAAGCGCTTCCTATCCATCCTGGCCATCACCGCCCTGGGCGTGGGCATGCTGACCGGCCTTTATGCGGCTTGCGAGGATATGTATTACTCGGCGGACGCTTTTTTTGACGCGCAGAATCTTTTCGATATCCGCATCCTTTCCACCCTGGGGCTGACAGATGAGGATGTGGAAGCCATTGCCCAAGCGGCGGGCGTGGAGGCGGCGGAGGGCGCCTATTATGAAACCGTACATACGGATATAAAGGGCATACGTAAGAGCGTGGAGATGACCGTGCTCAGCGAGAACCGCCTGAACATCCCCTATTTGCTTGCGGGTAGCCTGCCCGCAAAGCCGGGCGAAATTGCCGTTACGCAGAAATATCTTACCGACAGCGGCAAGGCCCTGGGCGGTGCGCTATCCATTAAAGAAGATTTGGACGAAGACGAAGAAGAGGAACCGGCCGCCGGGGAAGCGGAGGCCCCCGTGGGTGAACCGGCGGACGAAGAGGACGACGGCCTCAACACGGATATCGAGCTTAATATGGAAGTAGAGATCGAGGAAGAGGCCGAAACGCCCACCTTCCGCCATACGGACTATACCATCACAGCCGTGGTGATGGACCCCAAGGATATTCGCGGGGATGGCCAGGCCAATGCTTTTCGTTCCACCCAGGCGACGGATTATACTTTTTTCATCTGCGCGGAGGATGTCGACGTGGATGTTTACAGCGCCGTATATATCACGCTCTGCGGCACGCGGGCGCTGAATGCCTTTGACGAGGCCTACGAGCAGGCGGTGCAGCGGGTGATCGACGAGATCGAGAGCCGCATCAAGGCCCAACGCACGCGGGCGCGCTACGAGGCGGTGGTGCAGGAGGCCAACATCAAGATTGCGGACGCCGAAGCCACCATGCAGGAGAAGTTTGCAGAGGCGGATGAAAAATTCGCCGATGCCTGGCTGGATATTGGCGACGCGGAGGAGGAGCTGACCGACGGCGAGCGCACATTGACCCGCGAGGAACGGAATGCGAAAAAGAAGATCGCGCAAGCCTGGGAAGAAATCATGGACGGCAAGCGGGAGCTAGCCGAGGGCTGGCAGGAGCTGATGGATGGCGAGCGCGAGCTAAAGGAAGGGCTGGCAGAGTTTTGGGAGAACGCCGATAAGCTGGAGGCGGGCAAGGCGGAGCTAAAAGAGCAACGAGAAAAGGCGGAGGCTGGGTTTGCCGAGGCCGAGGAAGCCTTTGCGGAGGGGCGTAGCGAGCTGCAAACGCAGATGGCCGCCCTGACGCGGGGCGCGGAGGCCCTCGCCGGTTACTTGGCGGCGGCGGAGGGCCAGGCGGCGGCGGCGCAAGGGGCGTTGGATGCGGCAGAGGCGCAGTTGAACGAGCTGGAAGCGGCCCCGGCGCCTGACGCGGCGGCGATTGCCGCCCAGCGGGAGGCCGTGGCAAACGCGCAGAATGGCCTGAGCGCTGCCAACGGGGCCGTTGCCGGGCTCCAAGGCCAGCTGGCCGAGCTCGATGGCCAATCGCAGCAGCTGCAAGCCGCCATCGCGGATGTGGAGGCGCAGCAGGGCGCCTTTGAAACGCAAAAGGCCGAGGCCCTGGCGAAATTGGACGCTGCCGACGCAGAGATGGCGGAGGGGGAGAAGAAGCTCAAAGAGGGCTGGAAGGAGCTGCAAGATGGAATCCAGGAGCTGGAAGCGGGGAAGGCGGAATGGCTGGACGGAAAGATTGAGCTGGAGGAAGGCGAGACCGAGCTGACCGGCAAGGAGGCCGACGCCAAGAAGGAGATCGCCGAGGGCTGGCAGGAGATCGAGGATGGCCGGGTGGAATTGGAGGATGGCCGGGCGGAGCTGCTCGATAAGGAGCGGGAGTACGCGGATAAGAAGCTCGAAGCCTACCAAAAGCTGGCCGACGCCCGCGCCGAAGTGGATGATATCGATATGACCGAGTGGTATGTGCAGGATCGGGAATCCCTCGATAGCTACGCGAGCCTAAGCAGCGATCTTTCCTCCATTGAGGCCGTAGGCCGGGTATTCCCCGCGATTTTTTTGCTGGTGGCCGTTCTAATCAGCCTCACCACCATGACCCGCATGGTGGAGGAGGAACGGGGCCTGATCGGCCTCTATAAAGCGCTGGGCTTTGCGGATGCCGCCATATACCTGCGCTATATCCTTTTCGCTTTTGCCGCCTGCCTCCTGGGCGGGGCTTGCGGCGACCTATTCGGCTTTGTGTTCATGCCTAAGTTCATCGTGCTGGTGCTGGAGGAGCTTTATCACCTGCCGCATTATTACCTGCGCTTCGATCCAGCCTATGGCGTGGGCGGCGTGCTGCTGTTCATGGCCGGGATCGTGGGGGCTACGGTGCTGGCCTGCCGCAGCGAGCTTATGCAAATGCCCGCCGCGCTCATGCGGCCCAAAACGCCCCGCGCGGGCGCGCGGGTGCTGCTCGAGCGCGCGCCCGTCATTTGGAACCGGCTCAAATTCCTCAATAAGGTTACCGTACGCAACATCTTCCGCTACAAAAAGCGCCTGTTTATGACCGTGGGCGGCATTATGGGCTGTACGGCCCTGATCCTTTGTGGCTTTGCCATTAAGGATTCCATTGCCGATTTGGGGCCCAAGCAATACGATAACATCTACCGCTATGACCTGCTGGCCGTCTTTGAGGAAGAGGACAACGCGGCCATGACCGAAGAGCTGGCGGCGGAGGCGGACATTGCAGATTTCGTAAACCTGCGCATCGAAAGCGTGAAGCTAATCAGCTTGGAGGGCCGCTCGGAAAAGGTGCAGCTGATGGCCGTACCGCGGGACGCCGCCTTTGCGAATTATATCCGCCTGGAAACGCCGGAGGATACCGTGGCTAAGCTGGAGGATAGCGGCGTGCTGGTCACCCAGAACGCGGCTAACCTGCACGGCCTGGAAATCGGGGATAGCGTTTACGTGCAGAACCTCGATTTGATGCAGCGCGAGGTTAAGGTGGCGGGCATTGTGCGCAACTATATGGGCAACAGCGTATATATGACGGCCGCGCTGTATGAAAGCCTGTTTGAGGAATACAGGCCCAACGGCGTGTTGGCGCATATGTCGCCCGCCTGCGCGGATCACAGCGCCTATGCGGATGGGCTGATCGATAACGATTCCGTGGTCTCCGCCGTGAGCAAGGCCGGCCTAAAGGAGAACTTCGGCTTTGAGCTGGTGAACGCGCTGGTGTTGCTGATCACCGCCATGGCCGGCGGCCTCGCCTTTGTGGTGCTCTTCACCCTGGCCAATACCAATATTTCCGAACGGGTGCGGGAGCTTTCCACCATTAAGGTGCTGGGCTTTTACGATGGCGAGGTGCATCAATACGTGAATAAGGAAACGCTGATCCTCACCCTGGCGGGCATTCTGCTGGGCCTGCCGCTGGGCCGCTTCATCAGCGGCTTCCTCACCGCCGCGCTGAATATGCCCTCCATCTATTTCGCGGTGTATGTGGCCCCAGCCAGCTACGCCATTTCCGCGGGCCTCACCTTCAGCTTTGCCCTGCTGGTGAACCTGCTGACCAACCGCGCGCTCAACCGCATCAATATGGTGGAGGCGCTCAAAAGCGTGGAATAATGCGCTTCATCCGCATAACAGCCATGACAAGCGTAGCAATATATGCTATAATATAGTAAATGCTTTGGGGAAACACAAGCAGGCCAGCGCCGACCAAGGGCGATGGGATAAAAAAGCGCAACGAAAGGAGCTTATACTATGAAGGGAAATGCCAAACTGATCGACAAGCTGAACTTTTTGCTCGCGGATGAGCTGACCGCTATCAACCAATATATCGTGCACGCGGAAATGTGCGAGGATTGGGGTTACGGCAAGCTTCACAAGGGTTTTGAAAAGCGGGCCATCGATGAAATGAAACACGCGGAAAAACTCATCGGCCGTATCCTTTTCCTGGGCGGCACGCCGGTTGTATCCAACCTAAACAATATCCACATCGGCAACGACGTTCCCAAGCAGGTAGAAAACGACATCGCTGCGGAAACCGGCGCCATCGCGGCCTATAACGAGGCTATCGTGCTGGCGGGCGAACTTTTAGATTACGCCACGCGGGATATCCTCATGCAGATCCTCAACGATGAGGACCGGCATATGGATGAGATGGAGGAACTGCGGGACCAGATCGAGCAGATGGGCTTGCCTATATTCCTCACGACTCAGGTCGGTTAGAGGCCAGGGCACATCACAAAACAAACCGGGGGCGGCGCACAATTCTGCGCCGCCCCCTTGACTTCCCCCTGTTAAGAAGCTATGCTATATATGGGTGAAAAGGCCTAATATTCTAAAAAAGGATGTGGAATGATGGACGGCAAACCACGAAGTCCGCTTTGCGACTTCAATCCCCATGCTGAAAACACAAGCCAGCTTGCCGGCGCTTTCGCGGGCGGCTATCCGTTGCATTCCACGCTGCGCGAATAGCTTGCCTCCGCATTTTCCGCCGTCTGCTGGGGCGGCTTTTTTTGTTGCCTTTCTTGTGTGCCGGATGGGGAATCCTATCACAGAAAGGAATGATTTTAATGCGTTACATGAAGGGCAAAATTCGCGGGAGAAAAAACCGGCAAAACAGGTACGAGATCGGGGCTGCGCTACGGGCCGCTGCTTTCCAAACGCAGGAGGCGCTTTTTGCGCAGCTATCCGCCGCGGCGGCGGGGCTAACCGGCGAGGAAGCCGAAAACAGGCAAGATGAATTCGGGCCCAATATCATCACCGTGGGGAAAAAGAACACGGTTTGGCACCGGCTTTGGGAAGCCGCCGTCAATCCCTTTAACGCGATCCTGCTGCTGATCGCCGCTATTACCTACATTACGGATGTGCTGGCCGCGGCCAGGCCGGATTACCTTACGCTCTCGATCACGCTCTCGTTGGTGTTCCTCTCCAGTTTGGTGGCGTTCGTGCAGAGCCAGCGCTCCAACGCGGCCGCGCAGGAGCTATCCAAAATGATTTCCAATACGGCGGATGTGCTACGGGATGGGAGCTTGGCCGAGATCGGCATGGATGAAGTCGTCCCCGGCGACATCATACGGCTTTCGGCCGGGGATATGATCCCGGCGGATGTGCGCTTCCTGGCCACCAAGGATACCTTCGTAGCCCAAGCGGCGCTGACGGGCGAGTCGAACCCCGTGGAAAAATTCAGCAGCGTGCCCAGCGACCCCGAGGATGCGCTGACGGAGCTCCGAAACATCGGCTTTATGGGCACCAACATCGTTAGCGGCAGCGCCACGGCCCTGGTGCTGGCCACGGGCAACCGGACCTATTTCGGCTCGATGGCCAAATCCCTTTCCGGAGACCGGGCCAAGACCAGTTTTGAGCGCGGTGTGGATGCGGTCAGCCGGCTCCTGGTTCGCATGATGCTGGTGATGGTGCCCGTCGTCTTTGCGCTCAACTGGCTGATCAAGGGCGAGTGGCAAAGCGCGCTGCTTTTTTCCATCAGCATCGCGGTCGGCCTGACCCCGGAAATGCTACCCGTAATCATGACGTCCACCTTGGCCACAGGGGCCGTTTCCATGTCCAAGCACAAGGTGATCGTGCGTACGCTGGGCGCTATCCAGGCCTTTGGCGAGATGGATGTGCTTTGCACGGATAAGACAGGTACCCTCACCGAGGATAAGATCATCCTGGAAAAATATATGAACCTGCACGGCGAGGATGACGACCGCATCCTGCGCCACGCTTACCTCAATAGCTATTTCCAAACGGGCCTGAAAAACCTCATTGACCTGGCAATCATCAACCGGGCTAAGCAGCGCGGGCTGGATAGCATCCTTGGCGCTTACAGCCGGGTAGACGAGATTCCCTTCGATTTTTCCCGCCGCCGCATGAGCGTGGTTCTCGTAGGGGAAAATGGCAAACGCCAGCTGATCACCAAAGGGGCCGTAGAGGAAGTAATCGCCATCTCCTCCTTTGTGGAGATGAACGGGAGCGTGGCGCCCATGGATGCGCAGACTAGGCGCGCGGCCCTGGAGACCTATGAAAAATACAACGCCGAGGGCCTTCGGATGCTGGCCGTGGCGCAAAAGAATGCGGTGCCGGGCAGCGGCACGTTCAGCGTGGCAGATGAAAAGGATATGGTGCTGATCGGCTTCGTAGGCTTTTTGGATCCGCCCAAGGAAAGCGCCCGCGCCGCCATCGCCGCCCTGCGCGAGCACGGCGTGCGCACGGTGGTGCTCACGGGTGATAGCGAAGGCGTGGCCCGCAAGGTTTGCGATAAGGTGGGCGTAAGCACCGCCCGCTTGCTGACGGGCCGCGATGTCGAGCGCATGGAGGATGCGCAGCTGCTGCAAGCTGTGGCGAGCTGCGACCTCTTTGCCAAGCTTTCCCCTGCGCAAAAGGAAAGGGTGGTCAAGGCCTTCCAACGCGCGGGCCATACGGTGGGCTACATGGGGGACGGCATCAACGATGCGCCGCCGCTGCGCCAGGCGGACGTGGGCATTTCCGTGGATAGCGCCGTGGATATCGCCAAAGAGACGGCGGATATTGTGCTGCTCAAGAAGGATTTGATGGTGCTGGAGGAAGGGGTGCTCGAAGGGCGGCGCACCTTTGGCAACATCGTCAAATATATTAAGATGGCGGCCAGCGGCAACTTCGGCAATATGATTTCGGTGATCATATCTTCGATTCTGCTGCCGTTTTTGCCCATGCTGCCGGTACAGATTTTGGCGCAAAACCTGCTGTGCGATTTTTCCCAGCTGGGCATCCCCTTTGATAGCGTGGATCCGGAATACATGCGGAAGCCGCGCAAATGGGAGACCCGCTCCATCCAGTCCTTCATGGCTTATATGGGGCCGCTGAGCACCATCTTCGATCTGCTCTGCTTCGCGGCCTTGTGGTGGGGCCTGGGCGCAAACAGATCGGCCCTCGCGCCCCTCTTTCAAAGCGGCTGGTTCGTATACGGCACGGTCTCGCAGGTGCTGGTCATCCATATGATCCGCACGGCCAAACTGCCCTTCCTGCAAAGCAAGCCCTCGCTGCCGCTGGTTTTTTCCACCGTCCTGGTGGCCGCCGCAGCGCTAGGCGCCGGCTTTACGAATTTTGCCATCGGCTTGGATATGCACCCCCTGCCGCCCATGTTCCTATTTTGGCTGGCGGCGATCCTCGCGGGGTATCTGCTGTGCGTGCAGGTCGTGAAGAAGATTTATGTGAAGCGCTACGGGGAATGGATGTAAACATTTTGCCCGCCGCCGCCTCGGCCCGCCTGAAAGCCGCCGCCTATGGTATAATTTTGATACCGGGCAGGGATTCCTGCTACGCATAGCGGCTTTGTCCTGCGGCCGTGCCGGAGGAGGGATGGGCATGAGAAATAAGCAAATATGGGGCCGGGCGCTATGTTTATTGCTGTGCCTGGCCTTTGCGGGCTGCGATGCCGGCAAGGCGGATCCTTTGTTTGCCCGCGCGGCTATGGAGCTGGCGCGGCTGCAAGCAGCGGACGAGCGCAGCCAAGCTCTTTATGCGGATATGGATGGGGACGGGTGGCCGGACGCGGTTCTGCTGGATGCCGCCGCCCCCGCGCTAACCTATCTCGATGGGGCCACGCTGGAAACAATATCTACCGCTATCGAGGCGGACGACCCCATCGCCGTGTTCGAGCTGGTCAACGCCGGGGCGCGGCCGCTGATCCTGCTGGCCGCCCAATCTTCTGGCAGCGGCGCTTTTGTGGAGCCCATGTTTTTCGCCCTCGCGCAGGGCCGGCTGGTGAATACCTTCGCCGCCTATGGCCGGGGTCTAGCATACGAAATGGATACTCTGGGCGATTTGCAATTCAGGCTGACGGCGGGCGAAGCAGGCGGCAAGCAGGCCGCCTTTCTGCTTGACGGCGCGTGTTTTGCGCAGGATTACGTCGACAACGGCATCAGAAACCCCCAAATGAGGCAGATGAATTGCGTGAGCGGATATGAGATATCCCAAACCTACGGCCTTGATGCCGGGGGCCTGGCCTGCACGACTACGCAGCGCGTCACGCTGGAGACGAATTGGGATGAATACGGCAGGCTGTATGGCCATTTCCAATGGGACGGCACGCAATGGGCGCTGGCCGATATTACCTTTGCGTCTGCGTCTTGATTTTTCTATTTTGGCGTATAATAATTGAAAGCTTACGATGAAAGGCGGATGCGCCCTATGGACAAATCAAAGCCAACGCCCAACCGCTTGGCAAACGAAACATCGCCTTATCTTTTGCAACACGCGCATAATCCCGTGGCGTGGTGGCCGTGGTGTGATGAAGCCTTTGCAAAAGCGAGGGCCGAGGATAAGCCGGTGTTTTTAAGCATCGGCTATTCCACCTGTCATTGGTGCCATGTGATGGCCCATGAAAGCTTCGAGGATGCGGGTGTGGCTGACCTTCTGAACCGTTATTTCGTTTCGATCAAAGTTGACCGGGAGGAACGGCCCGATGTGGACGCCATCTACATGGCCGTATGCCAGGCCTTTACAGGGAGCGGCGGCTGGCCGCTGAGCCTGTTCCTTACGCCCGCGCAAAAGCCTTTTTTCGCGGGAACCTATTCCCCTAGGGAGGGCCGGGGCGGGCATATGGGCTTTACGGCGCTGCTATCGGCCATCGCCGGCAAATGGTCGGAGGATCGTGACGCCCTGCTTGAGAGCGCGGATAAGATCACGGCCTTTGTGCGGCAACAGGAAACGGCCAGGCCCATGCAGGCGGGGGACGCGGATCGGGCGGAGCGCTTGCTTCAGCGGGCTGTTGATTGGTTCACCGGCCATTTTGACGAAACTTACGGCGGCTTTGGCTCCGCGCCAAAGTTCCCCATGGGCCACCAGCTTTTGTTTTTGCTGGAGCATCACGCGGCCACTAGGGAGGCGCAAAGCCTGGCCATGGCGGAAAAGACCCTGGCGCAGATGTATAAGGGCGGCTTGTTCGACCATATCGGCCACGGCTTTTGCCGCTATTCCACGGACCGGCGCTTCCTCGTGCCCCATTTTGAAAAAATGCTCTACGACAACGCCCTGCTGATCCTGGCCTATGGCCGGGCCTATGCGTTGACAGGCGCGGCTTTTTACGGCCGGGCTGCGCGGGAAGCGGCGGATTACATCCTCCGGGAGATGCGGGGGCCGGAAGGCGGCTTCTACAGCGCCCAGGATGCGGATAGCGAGGGGGAGGAGGGCAAGTATTACACCTTCACCTATGAGGAGGTGCTCAAGCTGGTGGGGCAGGAACCGGGCCACGCTTTCTGCGACCATTATGGCGTTTCCCCGCTGGGCAATTTCGAGGGCAAGAGCATCCCCAACCTGCTGCACGAGCCGGAAGGGGCGGATATGGAGGCGCTGCGCCAAAAGCTTTACGCCTACCGCCTGGGCCGCTACCCCCTGCATTTGGATGATAAATATCTCGCCGCCTGGAATGGGCTGATGATCGCCGCCTTGGCCAATCTTGCCCAAACGCTGGGGGAGGATAAATACCTGCGCGCGGCCCTGGAGGCGGATACTTTCCTTCGGGAAAACCTGCTGGATGGCGAAAGCCTGCGGGTAAGCTTTCGTGATGGGCGGCGAGGCGGGCCGGGCTTTTTGGAGGATTACGCCTTCTACGGCCTGGGCCTTATTGCCCTTTACGACGCCACCTTGGAAGAAGAATATCTCGCGCGGGCTATGCAATTGGCGCGAACGGCCCTACGGGATTTTTATGATGCGCAAAACGGGGGCTTTTACCTGGCGGGCAAGGAGAACGAGCGCTTGCTCTTTACCCCCAAACCCACCTACGACGGCGCGCTGCCCAGCGGCAACGCCGCCATGGCCCATCTTTTGTTGGCCCTCTCCCGCCGCACGGCGAATACGGACATGCAGGAATTTGCTAAGAAGCAGATAGACTTCATGGCCGGCGAGGCCAAAGGCCAGCCAGCCGGCTACAGCTTTTTCCTCTGCGCGCTGCTCCTGGAGCTTTACCCGCCGGCCAAGCTGGTGTGCGTGCAGGCGGAGCCGGTGGATCGGGCGAAGATACGCGCGCAAGTGCCCATGGGCACGGCGGTATCCATATTAGAAGGGCCGGAGGAGGGCTACGCTCTGTTGAACGGCAAAACCACCTTCTATGCCTGCAAAGACCAAACCTGCCTGCCGCCTGCCAATGAATTGGAGGGATTGCTATGAAATCCATCTGGCAGGCGGGGATGCTGCCTTCCTTTGAAAAGCTGGAAGGGGATGCGAAAACGGATGTGCTGGTGATCGGCGGGGGGATGGCGGGGCTTTTGTGCGCGCACTTTTTGCGGCAGGCGGGCGTAGATTCACTGCTGGTGGAAGCCGAGACCATCTGCTCCGGCGTTACCAGAAACACCACGGCCAAGATTACCGCCCAACACGGCCTGCTATACGACCAGCTACTCAAGGGCGCGGGTTTGGAGAAGGCCCGCATGTATCTTGAAGCTAACCAGCGGGCTCTGGCGCAATATAAAACCCTGTGCGGGAATATTTCCTGCGGCTTTGCCGAAAAGGACGCTTATGTATACAGCCTCAATGACGCCCGCAAAATCGACCTGGAGTTGGAAGCCCTGCACAAGCTGGGCTTTAAGGCAAACTTCGCTTCCCGCCTGCCCTTGCCCCTGGAGGTTGCCGGGGCGGTGCGCTTCCCCAACCAGGCCCAGTTTGACCCGCTGCGCTTTGCCGCGGGCCTTGCCCGGGGCCTGCGCATCTATGAGCACACGCGGGTGATAGAGCTGGGTGATCACGTAGCCGTTACGCCCGGCGGAACGATCACGGCCGGAAAGATCATCGTGGCCACGCATTTCCCCTTCCTCAATAAGCACGGCGGCTATTTTATGAAGCTATACCAGCATCGATCCTATGTGATCGCGCTGGAGGGGGGGCCGGATGTGAAGGGCATGTATGTGGACGAGGCGCAAAACGGCCTCTCCTTTCGCAACCATGCGGGCTTTTTGCTGCTGGGCGGCGGGGATCACCGTACGGGCAAAACCGGCGGTAACTGGGCCGAGCTGCGGGATTTTGCCAAGCTGCATTATCCCGATGCCCCGGAAAGCTGCCATTGGGCCACGCAGGATTGCATGAGCCTGGATGGCGTGCCCTATATCGGCGCGTACTCGAAATCTACGCCCGATCTCTTGGTAGCTACCGGCTTCAACAAATGGGGAATGACATCATCCATGGTGGCGGCCATGCTTCTAAGCGACCTCGTTCGGGGCGTCGGCAACCCCTTCGCCGCCGTTTTCGACCCTTCCCGCAGCGTGTGGAAGCCCCAACTCGTGCTAAATGGGGTGGAAAGCGTCGTGAACCTTTTGACCCCTACTAAGCCCCGCT
>CAZAZI010000015.1:0-13305 GCA_964489575.1 uncultured Oscillospiraceae bacterium
CAATGTTTATCCCTTGATCTCCAAGGCCCGGCGGTAGGCCTCGTTGCGCGGCACATCCAACAGGGCGCTGGCCTGGCGCGCCGCATCTTTGGCGCTGAGGCCCTCCGAGAGGAGGCGGGTCAGCGTTTCGTCCAGATCGGCCCCGCCTGGCGGTTCCTCGGGCAGGCCGCCCACTAGCAGCACGCACTCGCCCTTGGGCGGCTCGTCCTTATAGCGTTCGGCCAGGGCCGAAAGGGTAGAGCGGACAGCCTCTTCATATACCTTGCTCAGCTCCCGGCAAAGCACGGCGGGACGCTCGCCCCAGGCGGCCAGCAGGTCTTGCGCGGTTTCGGCCACGCGCAGGGGGCTTTCGTAAAAGATCACCGTGCCCTTCTGCCGGGCCAGCCTGGCAATGGCCTCCCGCCGCTCCTTGCCGCCCCGGGGCAAAAACCCGGCAAAAACCGCTTCCGCCGTGGGCAGGCCGCTCAATACCAGGGCCGTGAGGCTGGCGCTGGGGCCGGGCAGCACGCAAAAGGGCACGCCCTGTGCAACGCATTGGCGCACAAGCCGCTCGCCCGGGTCTGAAACGCCGGGCATACCCGCGTCGCTCACATAGGCCACGGCCTCGCCGCCGAGCACCCGGGCGGCGATTTCCTCCCCCCGCTGGGCCTCGTTGTGCGTGTGGCAGGAGCGCAGGGGTTTTTTGATATCCAAATGCCGCAGCAAAAGCGCTGTGCGCCGGGTATCCTCGCAATAGACGGCCGCGCAGGCCGAAAGCGTACGGATGGCCCGAAGGGTGATATCCTCCAGGTTGCCGATGGGCGTGGGGCAAAGGTAGAGCTTGGGCTCCAGGGCTTCATCGCCGCGGGTCACAGGCGTATCGTCTCTTCCCATACCAGGCCCTCCCCCCCGCCTTTGCGGGCTTCCAGCAAAATCAAATACGGCGGCCGCCCCGGTTTATCCCCGGCCGATACGGGCTGCATCCGCTTGGGCTGCAAGCCCTCGTTCACCAGCGCGGCCATGCAGGCGGCCAAGCCCCGCGCAGGGTAACAGAGGAAAAGCCTGCCGCCGGTTTTGAGCATACGATTGGCGCAGGCGGCAACATCGGAGATGGCGGCGGCCCCCTGATGGGTGCAGAGCCGCCGGGCAGCATCCGGGCTAGCCGTGCCCTCGCTGAAATAGGGCGGGTTGCAAACGATGGCCGCATAGGGCGGCTCCCCCGCTCTAAGCTTTAATTCCCGCAGGTCGGCTTGCAGCACGCGGATGGATTGCCCGTTCATCTGCGCCGAGGCGCGGCATAATTCGCAGGCCTCGGGCCGGATATCCACGGCCGTCACCGCCGCCCCCGCGCGCCTCTCGAGCAACACGGAAAGGATGCCGCAGCCGCAACCCAGGTCGAGCAGGCGATCCCCGGCCTTGACCTGTGTAAAGCCGGCCAGCAGCACCGCGTCGTGCCCATAGCTGAAGCCCGGTTTTTCTACCGCGATGCGAAGGCCGCCCTCTTGCAGATCTTCAATGGCATACATATGCTTAGTATAGCACGATTCGCCCGCTTTGGCAGCGGTTTTGCAGGGCAGAACGGGCCTAATCCCCATTCGGGGGATCTTCGAATACGATCTTGCCGTGCTTATCTTCAAACCGAGCGATGAAATTGCGGATGAAGATCAGCAGCTGCCCGTTGGCAGAACGCTGGTCATAGGCGCACACATAGCGGAATTTGCGCAGCGTTTCATCATCGATGCGCAGGGATAGATGGCGTACCTTATTCATAAAAGCGGCCCCTCCGTGATGCTATTATGGGTTCATTCTAGAGCCAATATGGGTTATGCTGCCGGATAAGAGCCCATAGTGAACCCAGAACGGGTTCTTGATGTGAAGGCCGAAGAGGATGCGAGCCATGGAAAAGCAAAAGAGAAAGCGCTTAACGCCGGAGAAGGCGATCCGCAGAGCCGCCCGGCAAGTTGGCGTTTTTGGGGAGGAGGTACGGCTGGAAACCGAGCGCAGCTCCCGCATGGCTTTTCCCGGCTGCGGCCGGGAAGCGCGTGAAAAGCTGTGCGCCATCCCCTCTGCCGGAGATTTCTCCAGGCCCGAAGAACGATCGCGTACCTACAGGAAAGCCTGAAGAGAAGGCGGCGAAATAAGCCCAACGCCCGCATAAACGCCCGGCCCCGCTACATATCTATGCTAATACGGGGAAATGCGAGGTGAGGGCCGATGATGAAGTGGGTCTGGGGGGGTATGCTGGCTGCGGGTTTGTTGGCCGGCATGCTCACGGGGGACGCCCAGGGTGCGGCGGATGCGCTGGCCGCCGGCGCCGCGGAAGCGGCAACCCTGTGCATTTCCCTGGCCGGCGCCTATATGCTGTGGATGGGACTGATGGCCATTGCCGAGGAGGCGGGGCTTGTGCAAAAGCTGAGCCGGGCCGCGCGGCCTCTGCTCAAGCGGCTGTTCCCCGGCTCGCCCGGCGCGGTGGCCGCGGTAACGCTGAATCTTTGCGCCAACTTTTTCGGCCTGGGCAGCGCGGCTACGCCCTTTGGCCTGGCGGCCATGAAAGAGATGGAGGCGGCGAACGAGCAGCCCGGCGTGGCTACGGATGATATGTGCATGTTCCTGGCGCTGAATTCTTCGGCCATCGAGCTTCTGCCGGCTACGGTGCTGGCCCTTCGGATGTCCGCCGGCTCTATGGATGCGGCGGCTATCGTTTTGCCCACCTTTGTAGCCTCTGTGCTTTCCGCCTTGGCTGCGGTGGGCCTCTGTAAGCTGCTGGCCGCCCTCTTCCCGCGATGAATTACATCCTGCCCGGCCTGATCCTACTTTTGCTGCTCTATGCCCTGCTTAAGGGCGTGAATGTTTACGAGGCCTTTGTCAAGGGCGCGGCGGAGGCCCTGCCCCTGCTCGCGCGTATCCTGCCTTATATGGCGGCTATGATGGCCGCCCTTTCCGTATTTCGCCAAAGTGGGGCGCTGGATGTTTTTGTGGCCGCCATTGCCCCCGCTTGCAAGGCGCTGGGCATGCCGCCGGAGCTGGTTCCTTTGTTCGTGCTGCGGCCCTTTTCCGGCAGCGCCGGCCTAGCGCTTTTGCAGGATGTATATGCCCAGTATGGGCCGGATGGCTTCCTTGGCTACGCGGCCTCCGTGATGCTGGGCTCCACGGAGACTATTTTTTATACCCTGGCGCTCTATTTCGGCTCCGTCAAGGTGTCAAAAAGCCGCCACGCCCTGCCGGTTTCCCTGGCGGCGGGTGCGGTGGGGGCTGCCGCGGCTATTGTTTTTGCACGCATGGCTGGTGTATAATAGCAGTAATTATGGATGGGCCGCACCGGTTTGCGCAAGGGCCGCGTGCGGCCGATGTGAATTTACCAAAGATGGGGGCAATTATGCGGATTCAAACCTTTGCACAATATAATAAAAAACGCCTTGGTACCCACCTGATGGGCCAAACGGTGATCGTGGTGGATGTGCTGCGGGCTACGAGCTGTATCATTTGGGCCTGCCGTAACGGCGCGAACCGGGTTATCCCCGTGAGCGACGCCGGGGAGGGCGCGGCCATTGCGGCGCGCCTGGGCGGCTGCATCATGGCAGGCGAGCGTGGCGGCGTGAAGCTGCCGGGCTTTGACCTGGGTAATTCGCCCAGGGAATTCGCCCCAGAGGTCGTGAAGGATAAAAACATCATCATCAACACCACCAACGGCACCGGGGCCATCAAAGCCGCGGAGGGTGCGGGCAACGTGCTGGTGGCCGCCATGCTCAACCACGACGCAGCGGCACGCAAAGCGGCCGCGCTGGGCCTTGATGTGACCATCCTTTGCGCGGGTACGGATGGCGAATTCTCCGCGGATGATATCTGCGCGGCCGGGGCCATCGCTTCTTCCCTTTGCAAATATGCACAGGTGAGCGATCAGTGCGACCTCACCTGGGCCGCCAAGGTGCTTTATGGCGAGTGGAAGGCGGGCCGGGCCGATCTGAGCCAAATCTACCACTATACCCGCCTGGTTGAGCTAGGCTTTGGCGAGGATGTGGAATTCTGCCTGCAAGAGAATATTACGGAGGTTGTACCCGTGTACACCAATGGTATCGTGCATGCCTAAGCTGATCGTTTGCCTGGAGGCGTGTTTTTAGGGCGCGCCGCCTTTCTATTTAAAATTTACATGAAGAAAGGAATCTCTGCCATGACTGCTTACACCGCGCGCACCAAGGAAGAACTGCAAACGGAAGAAAAGGCCGTAAGGGCCGAATTCGAAGCGCTCAAAGCCCGGGGCCTCAAGTTGGACATGTCCCGGGGCAAGCCGGGCAAAGCCCAGCTGGATTTGGTAATGGATATGTTCGATGTGCTCAAAACGCCCGAGGATTATCTCGACGGCAAGCTGGATGTGCGCAACTATGGCGAGCTTTCGGGCATCCCTTCGGCCAAGGCCCTCTTCGCGGATATTTTGGGCTGCCGGCCACAGGAGGTCTTTGTTGGCGGCAACGCCAGCCTCAACCTGATGTACGATGTGATCTCCAAGGCCCACACCCATGGCCTGCTGCACAGCGAACAGCCCTGGTGCAAGCTTTCGGGCGTGAAGTTCCTGTGCCCCGTGCCCGGGTACGACCGCCACTTTGCCGTGACCCAGTCCTTTGGCGTGGAGATGATCCCCGTTCCCATGACCGCAGAAGGCCCGGATATGGATGCCGTGGAAGCCGCCATTTTAGACCCTATGGTCAAGGGCATGTGGTGCGTGCCCAAGTATTCCAACCCGGATGGCATCGTTTATAGCGAAGCAACGCTGGCGCGCCTTGCCCATATAAAGCCCGCTGCGGCGGATTTCACCCTTATGTGGGATAATGCCTACTGCGTGCACGAGTTCTTCGGCGATTACCTGCCCTTCCCGGACATTATCGGCCTGTGCCGTGAGGCCGGCAACCCGGATATGGTGTATGAATTCGCCTCCACCTCCAAAATCACCCTGCCCGGCGGGGGCGTTTCGGCTATGGCCGCCAGCGAGGCGAACATCGCCTACATGACCAAGCTCCTCTCCATCGAGATTATCAGCTATGACAAGGTGAACCAGCTGCGCCACGTCCGATATCTTAAGGATAAGGCCCATACCCTGGCCCTGATGAAAAAGCACGCGGCCATCCTGGGCCCTAAGTTCCAAACCGTGCTGGATGCGCTGGATAAGGAGATCGCTCCTTTGGGCATCGCCACCTGGCAGCGCCCCATGGGCGGCTATTTTGTGAGCGTAAACGCCCTGCCCGGCACGGCCAAGCGCGCCGTGGCCCTTTGCAAGGAGGCGGGCGTGGTGATGACCGGCGCGGGCGCCACCTTCCCTTATGGCAAAGACCCGCAGGACAGCAACATCCGCATCGCGCCCAGCCTGCCCCCCATCAACGAGCTGGAAGCCGCGCTGGAGGTCATCTGTACCTGCCTCAAGCTGGCCGCCCTCGAAAAGCTGCTGGCGCAATAGAGCATCTTCATAACAAATGAAAAGAAAAGGGGCGCTTGCGCGAATGCAAGCGCCCCTGCTTTTTGCCGGAGGTAACGCCGGGCGGGATATTGGCATCCCCCGCCCGGCCAAGCCCGCCGGTTTTCATTCCTCTGCCCGGAAAACGAAAAAGACCTTTTAACGCAATATACGGCGAAGGGTTTAAGAAGCCCCCATAGCGCCAGGCCCCGAGCCCGCCGCCCGCGTAGGGCCGCCGCCCGCGTAGGGCAGGGCGTTAAAACTGGGCGCGCAAAAAGGCGGCGTTATCCTTAAGGTATTGCTGCCAGGGCGCGCCCTGCACATACCAAAACTCGCCGGTAAAGCGCCGCACGCCGATTTTGCGGCTGGCCGCGATCACGGCCTTGAAATCCACATGGCCCTGGCCGAAGGGCACATCCCGGTATTGGCCCAAAGCGGATTCCTTTAGGTGAACGGCTGCGATATGGCCCGCGCCCGCGGCGATATCGTCGCCCACATTGCCCAGGCCTTCCAGCGCGCCGTTGGTGATGTTGCCCGAATCCGGGTAGACCAGCAGATAGGGCGAGTTGAACATCCGCACCCAATACATCGCCTTCCAGACCGTATTCATAAAAGGCGGCTCCATGGTTTCAAAACCCAGCATCACGCCGTATTGCGAGGCCAGCTCCACACAACTGCGCAGCCCTTGTGCAAAATAGGCCCGGGTCTGCGCGGTGGATGGGTTGTAATACTCATCATAGCCCGGGATCTGGATGATGCGGATGCCCAGATCGGCGGCCAGAAGGATGGCCTTGCGCATCACCTCGAGGCTCTTTTGGCGCACCCCTGCATCCAGGCTGCCCAGCGGGTAGCGCCGCTGGCCCGAAAGACACATGGTTTCCAGGCGAATGCCCGCCTGCGCCATCTCCCCAAGCAACGCCAGCCGTTCGCCGGGCGGCATATCCAGGCGGGCCTGCTTGGCGTCGCTCTCATCTACGCTCATCTCGACATAATCGAAGCCGGCGGCCTTGGCCCCGGCCAGCTTTTCCGGCCAGGACAGGGACTCCGGCATGGATTTTTCATATAAGCCCAGCCGGCAATCCCCAACCATGGCGGCCAGCCCGCCCGGAATAGGCGCATGCCCCGTGCTTGCGGTAAAATGTGTTTCCATCAGCTTTTCCGGCATATTCTTCTCCATCATTGATATTCTTTGCTATTGCATGCGCTGCACGGCGTCCCAAAGGCCGTCCAGGCCTTCGATCGCTTGCAGATAGAGCGCGTATTTTTTGCGGTAGGCTTCGGCGCGGGCGGGGTTGGGCGGCACCGCGGCGGATACCTTGGTCATGGCCCCGATAGCGCGCTCGATAGAAGGCTGATCGCCACAGGCCACGGCCGCGCACATGGCGCTGCCCAGCGCGCCCGCTTCCTTGGCGGATACGGTCTCCACAGGCAATTCCATAATATCCGCGAACATCTGCGTCCAGACGGCGGATTTGGCCACGCCGCCGGAGAGGCGTATGCCCTTGGGCATATCCGCCCGCGTTTTGAGCAGCTTGTCCAAATGATATTTATGCGAGAAGCAGACCCCCTCGTATACGGCCCGGAGGATGTGCGATCGCGTGTGGTTGGCGCCGATGCCGATAAAACTGCCCTTGGCGTTGGGGTGCACGTTGGTGCCCAGGATGAAGGGCAAAAACAGCGGGCAAAAGGCCTCGGCCGGGATGGCCTCGATCTGCCGGTTGATCTCATCGTAAACATTCCGCCCCGTTCCGGCGGCCTGGGCCAGCATCTCCGGGAAGAGGGTCTTGAGAATCCATTCCTGGTTCCCCGCGGAGGTGGGGCTGCATTCTTCAATCAGGTAATATTCTTTGAGGGCGAAGAGGGAGTTCATCCAGGCGGTTCCGTCCGTCACCGGCGTTTTGCGGATGTATTCGTTGATGCTCCAGGTGCCCGCGATCATGCAGATGTTCGTTTCATCCGTAATGCCTACGGCCAGCGCGCAGGCGTCGATATCGAACAGGCCGCCCGCCACGGGCATGCCGGCACGCAGGCCGGTTCGGGCCGCGGCCTCTTCGCTGATGGAACCGCAAACCTCCATAGCCCCCCGCAGCGGCGGCAGGGCGGGAAGCATATCTTCGATGCCGAAGAGCGCCAGCAGCGCGCGGTCGTATTGCCGGGTATAGAGGTTGAGCAGATTGGAGCCGGAGTAATCGGAATATTCGCCATATGCTTCGCCCGTGAGGCGAAAGCGGATATAGTCCTTGCAAGAAAAGACCCATTGCACGTTTTCCAGGGTTTGCGGCTCGTGCTCCCGCAGCCAGGCCAATAGCGCCACGGGCTGGCAGGGCATGATGTGCTGGCAGCTCAGCTTGAATACAGCCGCGGCCGTACCATCCTTTTCCCACTTGCGCGGATATTCCCAGGCGCGGTTATCCGTGGAGCCGATGCCCTTGCGGGCGGGCTGGCCATCCTTGCCCCAGAGGTAGAGGCCCTTGCCGTGGCCGCACACGGCAAGGCAGCGTATATCCCCGGCGGAAACGCCGGTCTTTTGCAGCAGGTCGCGCAGAACGGCGCAGTTGGCCTCCCACATCTCCTCCATATCCCGCTCCGCCCAATCCGGGTGCAGGGATTCGGTTTGCGTGCTGGCCGAGGCTACGCCCACCTCCTCGCCGGTTGCCGTATACAGCGCCGCTTTGGTGGTGGTGCCGCCATTATCCAGGCCTATGTAGTAGTTCATGCGAATACGTCCTTTCTATGAGGCTCTTTTGCAGCAATGATAATCTAAATAGGTATGTAAGGCCGGCGGGCTACAGCAGGTGCGCGTTCTGCCCGCCCGGGCGGTAGGGCGTGGTGCTGCTGCGCTCGAGCAGCTTGGTGCCTACCTGCATCTTGGTTACGCAGGCAAAGGGGTATTTGATCCGGTCGCAAAGAATGCGAACGGCCCAGATGCCCATATCCGTACAGGAGACCTCCATGGTGGTCAGCGGCGGGTCGGAAATGGTGGAATAGGGAATGCTGTCAAAGCCCACGATGGAGATATCCTCTGGAATGCGCAGCTTATGCTCCTTAAATGCCTTCATGGCCCCCAGGGCGATGCTATCGTTGTTGGCGACCAGCGCCGTGGGGAATCTGACGCCTTCCTCCAGCATATCGTGGATGGATTGGTAAGCGCCATCCGGCGTGGGGTGCACCGGGTAGACGAGCTGCGGATCGAAAGCGCCGCCTAAGTGCACCATGGCTTTCTCAAAGGCCTGGCGGCGCACATTGCAGTTGCTCGAAGGCAGGATATTGGCCAAAAAGCCGATCCTGGGGTGCCCCAGGGATAATAGATGGGAGACCGAGCGGTAAATGGCCTCTTCGTTATTCATGGTAATGCAGTTGCAATCAAGAAAGGGCATGTAATTATCGAGGATCACCATGGGCGTGGTAACGCCCTCCAGATAGGCCATATCCTCGGGCACCAATTCCGTGCCCAGGAGCAGGATGCCGTCGGCAGGGTCCTGCGCCAAAAGGCCCGCGATCTGTGGTAGGTGGTTCTCGTCATAGGCCGTCATGATGAGGTTATAGCCTTGCCTGCGGCATTCCTTTTCCACGGCGTCCAGGATGGCGTTCACAAAGCCGGGGTTCCCTTCTACCAGCAGGGCGTGCTTTTTGTATTTGATCAGGCGGATGTTTTTCTTGGCCGGCTTTTTTTCAGGGCCGCCGCCCAGGCGGTAGCCATGCTCTTCGAGCAGCTCGGTGATCTGCCTGCGCTTCTCCGGCCCTACGCCCTCGCGGCTGTTGAGCACCAGGGAAACCGTTGCGGGGGAAACATTCGCCTCTCTTGCAATGTCTTTCAATTTCATCTCAATCTTCTCCGGCGGCGTCATCATAATTTAGAAAACGATCACGATGGTTCGTTAAAAGTATTATATATCACTTATTTGGGAATTGCAATTAAATAATTTAGTAAAATTGCTTTAGTAAATTTTTAGGCTTTATGGGATTAGTCCGCGTAAATTAAAATGTATCCATGCGTGCCATTTCATAAAATCCGGTGCAAAATAAGCATAATTTGTGCGTTAAGCTGCCTCTCGGCCACGGGCGGCGTGCAGATGAAATAGCCTTCTGTTTGCTTGAGCAACTAAAATTAGAGAGGCTTTCTGCCCCAGCAGAATTAATATTCATAAATAAACTTGTTATATCAGATTGACATAGCTAAATTATTATGCTAATCTTTAATAAAAATTCGACGCTACTTTTAGTCAAGCCAAACACAAAATATGTAAAAGCAAGATTCGACGCACACGACCAGCAATTAAAATATGCCGCAAAGCGGCGGACGGAGGCACGGCCAACCAACCCGCTGCGCAAGCGCTGCAAAGGAGACCCATATGAAGGTACGCCGCAAAGGAACGGGCGAATCGTATACGCCCCTGAGCCATTATGGCATGACGACGCAGGTCATCTTCAACCCGGAAAGCGGCAGCAGCCACGCAAACGTTACCCTCTCTACGGTAAGCAAGGGCGCGGGCAGCGTGGATGAGGTGCACGAGCATTCCGACCAGATCTTCTGCGTTTTGCAAGGGGAGATGCGCGTAAGCGCGGAAGGGAAGCTGCTGCACCTGCTCCATCCGGGCGACGCCATCTTAGTCGAAGCGGGGGACGTACATGCCGTTACGAACGGGGGGGATGAAGACTGCGTTTATTATGCCATTACCGTTCCGCCCCTGGATAAAACACACTAATCAACAAACGTGGAGGTATCGTATCGATGAAGAAAGTGCACAAGCCTTATAAGTTCGGTTCGTTTAAGACCACAGCGGATTTTTCCGCCGCGATGGCTGCGGACGGCCTGAATTTCCCCGTTTCGGACGACCTTTCCATCCTGATGGAGCCCATCGCGTTGGCCAACGGCCATGTGATCCCCAACCGCATGGTGATCCAGCCCCTTGAAGGCTTTGACGGCACCAAGGATGGCAACCCATCCGATCTGATCTTCCGCCGCTACAAGCGCTACGCGGAAGGCGGCGCGGGCCTGATTTGGTACGAGTCCATCACCGTATCCGACGACGGCCGCTGCAACCCGCTGCAAATGATCATTAAAAAAGAAACCGTGCCCGAGATCCGCCGCCTTGTGCAGGAGAGCGACGCCGCCGCCATTGCCAAATATGGCCGCAAGCCCTATAACGTTTTGCAGCTGACCCATTCGGGCCGCCGCAGCACGGATGCCAACTGGCGCTCCACGCCCCTGGCGGTGGTGGCCAACCCCTATATCGACCACCACAACTCCATCGATGGCCAATCCGGCGCGATCACCTTTGCAACCGATGAAAAGATCGAAGAGATCATCGAGGGCTTCATCCGCGGCGCGGAGCTGGCCGTGGAGTGCGGCTTTGATTCCGTAGACGTAAAGGTCTGCCACGAATATATCCTGCGCGAACTGCTGGCGGCCTACAACCGGCCGGGCAAGTACGGCGGCAGCTTTGAAAACCGTACCCGCGCGGTGTTCGATATCATCCACGGCATCAAGGCGCGCTGCGGCGATAAGATCGACATCTGCGTGCGCCTCAACGCTTACGATTGCATCCCCTGGCCCCACGGCTGGGGCATGAAGCAGGTCGAGGGCGTGATGGAGCCCGATCCCGCCGAGGTGATTCAGCTTTGCAACATGCTGGTGGCCGAGGGCGTGGATCTGATCAACCTTTCCACCATGCTCCCCCGCTACCAGCCCACGGGCCGCGGCTACCTGGCCGAGCTGGAGGAAGACGCCGTGATCGAGCCCTATAAGGGCGAGTTCGCGCTGCTCGATATGACCCGCCGCATCAAGGAGGCCGTGCCCGGCGGCATTTTCGTGTGCACCGGCCTAAGCTGGTTTGAAAACTTTGGCGCGAACGTGTCCGCGGGCGGCATAAAGGAGGGCTGGTTCGACCTGGCCGGCTTTGGCCGCCAAGCCTTTGCCTACCCCGATTTTGCCGAGGACATTATGAAGAACGGCGGCATGGTGCGCTCAAAATGCTGCATCTGCTGCGATAAGTGCTATGACCTGATCCAGAAGGGCCATGTGCAGAGCGGCTGCGTGGTGCGCGACCAGGAGGTATACCTGCCGCTGTATCGCAAATACGTAATGAAGCAGGACGCTTGAGGGGCGGCGGAATAGGAGGGCGAAAGAGCATGAAATACGTGAAATTCAACCATACGGATCTGGCCGTATCCCCCGTTTGCCTGGGCACGGTCAATTACGGCACCTCCATGCCCGTGGCCGAGGCTAAGGCGCAGATCAGCAAGTTCCTTGATGCGGGCGGCAATTTCCTGGATACGGCGCACATCTACGGCGATTGGGGCGGCGGCCCCAAGTGCGTGAGCGAACGGGTGGTGGGCAACTGGCTGCGGGAGAACGGCAAGCGCGACCAGCTGATCCTGGCCACGAAGGGCGCGCACCCGGATTGGGGCTGCATGGAGATCCCCCGGGTGAGCCGCGCCTGCATTGAAAAGGATATTAAAGAAAGCCTGGAATATCTCCACACGGATTATATCGACCTCTACTTCCTGCACAGGGACGACCCCGGCACCCCTGTTTCCGAGATCATGGAATGCCTGGACGATGCGCGCAAAGCCGGCCACATCCGCTATTACGGCTGCTCCAACTGGGCGCTGCCCCGCATCAAGGAGGCCCAGGCCTACTGCAAGGAACACGGCCTGCAGGGCTTTAGCTGCAACCAGTTGATGTGGAGCCTGGCGGATATCAACTTCTTCAACCTACAGGATAAAACCTTCATCCTCATGGATGGGGAGACCCGGGCCTACCATGCCGAGAGCGGCATGAATGTGATGGCCTATATGTCCGTAGCCAAGGGGTATTTCGCCCGCCGCGCGGCAGGCGAGGCCCTGCCCGCCGCCGTGACCGAGGTCTACGGCAATGCCTCCAACGACGATATCTACGGCATGCTGCAATCCGTCGTGACCGAGGGCAAGTATTCCATTATGGATCTTACCTATATGTATATCATGGCGGAAAAGCTTTTCCCCGCCGTGCCAATCGCTTCCTTCGACAACATGTCCCACCTGGCGGATTGCGTAAGCGCCCTGGAAAAACCCATCCCCGAGGCGCTGATCGGGAAGCTGGCCGCGCTAAAGAAGTTTGTTTACTGGAAGTAAGGGGCGCGCAGCCGCAAGCCCCGCGCAGTTAGGAGCAAGTATGAACGAAAAAACCATTCTGCAAGGCTACGCCTATGCAAAAGAAGCTTACGCGGCCCGTGGCGTCGATGTCGAAGCGGCCATGGCGCAGGCTGATGCCGTCCCCGTTACCATGCACAGCTGGCAGGGAGACGACCTGATTGGCTTTGACGGAGCCAACAGCCTTTCGGGCGGCATCGCCGTCACGGGCAATTACCCGGGCCGCGCCCGCACCGCAAACGAGCTGCGGGCAGATATCGCTAAGGCCGTTTCCCTGATCCCCGGGCAACTGCGGGTAGGCCTGCACGCCTGCCAGGCGGAAGTCGGCGGCAAAAAGGTGGACAGGGACGCCTATACAGCCGACCTGTTCCGCAATTGGCTCGATTGGGCTAAAGAGCAGAAGCTGGCGCTGGATTTTAACCCCACGTTTTTCTCCCACCCCCGCATGGACGGCGACTTTTCCCTGGCCAGCCCCAAGGCTGACACCCGTACGTTCTGGGTAGAGCATGGCAAGCGCTGCAGGGAGATCGGCGCGGCGTTCGGCAAGGCGCAAGGCTCGGCCTGCATCACGGATTTCTGGATGCCGGACGGCTATAAGGATATCCCGGCGGATACGGCCGCTCCCCGCCAGCGCATGCTGGAATCTTTGGATGAGATCTTCGCCCAGCCGATCGACCCCAGCCTGGAGGTGGACGCCCTGGAGAGCAAGCTCTTCGGCTTCGGCATCGAGAGCTATACGGTGGTGAGCC